>CAZOMH010000049.1:0-13258 GCA_964580415.1 uncultured Nitrospirales bacterium | reverse complement strand
AGCCGCTGGGCGGCAAGGCCCAGTTCGGCGGACAGCGCTTCGGCGAAATGGAAGTGTGGGCGCTCCAGGCCTACGGTTCCTCCTACACCCTGCAGGAACTGCTCACGATCAAGTCCGACGACATCCAGGGCCGCACAAAGGCCTACGAGGCGATTGTCAAGGGCGACCGTGAGGTTGAAACAGGTACCCCCGAGTCCTTCAACGTGCTTGTGCGCGAGATGCAGAGCCTCTGCCTCGACGTGATCAAGCTCGTCAAGAAGGAAGGTGCAACTGAAGCGGAAGAAGAACCCGCGGAGGAATAAAGCCTTGGCCAAGCATATCCCGACTACAGGCGATCGTTTCGACGCGATTCAGATCCGGCTGGCCTCGCCCGAGGAAATCCTCAGGTGGTCCCGCGGTGAAGTGAAGAAGCCCGAAACCATCAATTACCGCACGTTCAAGCCGGAAAAAGACGGCCTGTTCTGCGAACGCATCTTCGGCCCGGTCAAGGACTGGGAATGCGGATGCGGCAAGTACAAGAAGGTGAAGCACCGGGGCATCACCTGCGACCGTTGCGGCGTGGAAATCACGGAGAGCAAGGTGCGCCGCGAGCGCATGGGCCATATCAAGCTGGCCGTTCCCGTGACGCACATCTGGTTTTTCAAGACGACGCCGAGCTGTATAGGCAACCTGCTCAACCTGTCGATTCGTTCGCTGGAGCGGGTGATCTACTTTGAGCAGTACATCGTCATTGATCCGGGCAGTTCGCCGCTGGCGCGGATGCAGATGCTGACGGAAGACGAGTACCAGGAGGCGCGCAGCCAGCACGGAACAGATGCGTTTGTCGCGCAGATGGGCGCCGAGGCGGTGAAGAGCCTGCTGGCGGAGCTCGATCTTGAAACGCTCAGCGCCGAGCTGCACGCGGAGTTTTCCGCGACGACTTCGGTGCAGTCGAAGGCGAAGGTGGTCAAGCGGCTGAAGATCGTCGAGGCGCTTCGCAAGTCGGGCAACAACCCGTCCTGGATGGTGCTCGACGCGGTGCCGGTGATCCCGCCGGACCTGCGTCCGCTCGTGCCGCTTGAGGGCGGCCGCTATGCGACGTCGGACCTCAACGATTTGTACCGCCGCGTGATCAACCGGAACAACCGGCTCAAGCGCCTGCTCGACCTGCGCGCGCCGGAAGTGATTTTGCGGAATGAAAAACGCATGCTTCAGGAGGCTGTCGATGCGTTGTTCGACAACGGCCGCCACGGGCGCACCGTGCTTGGCACGGGCAACCGTCCGCTCAAGTCCCTGAGCGACATGCTCAAGGGCAAGCAGGGGCGTTTCCGCCAGAACCTGCTGGGCAAGCGCGTGGATTATTCGGGCCGTTCCGTAATCGTTGTCGGTCCGGAGCTCAAGCTGCACCAGTGCGGCCTTCCCAAGCGCATGGTTCTGGAACTGTACGAGCCGTTTATCATCAACCAGCTCAAGGAGCGCGGTATTGCGGCGACGATCAAGGCGGCCAAGCGCATCATTTCGCAGGGCCGCAACGAGGTGTGGGACATCCTGGAAGACGTGATCAAGGATCACCCGGTGATGCTCAACCGCGCCCCCACGCTGCACCGTCTGGGCATCCAGGCGTTCCAGCCGGTTCTGATAGAGGGCAAGGCTATCCGTCTTCACCCGCTGGTGTGCCGCGCGTTCAACGCCGACTTCGACGGCGACCAGATGGCCGTCCATCTGCCGCTGTTCCCGGCCGCGCAGCTTGAGGCGCATCTGCTGATGATGGCGTCGTCCAACATCTTTTCGCCGTCGGACGGTTCACCCATTGTGACGCCGAGCCAGGACATTGTTTTGGGCATCTCGTGGATGTCCAAGGCGCGCAAGGGCTCGCTCGGCGAGTGGAAACCCGAGTGGTCGGAGTACCGCGACGGGGTCGAAGTGCTGCTCCAGCCGGGCCGCGTGTATCCGAACACGGCTTCGGTCGTGCTTGCGCACGAGCGCGGCAAGGTGGGCATTCATGCGCAGATCAAGCTTCAGTACAACGGCGGGGTGATTGACACCACCGTGGGCCGCGTGCTGCTGGCCGAGAACCTGCCCAGGGAAATCACCATCGAGGACGTCAACCGGCGCCACGATCAGAGCACCATCGGCCAGGTCATCGCGAAGTGCTACGCGCAGAACGGCCACCACAAGACGGTTGAACTGCTCGACGCGCTCAAGACGGTCGGCTTCAAGTTTGCGACGCTTTCCGGCATCTCCATCGCGATTGAGGACATGGTGGTTCCGCCGGAGAAGAAGGAACTGGTCGCCCAGGCCGAATCGAATGTCGCCAAGATCGAGGACATGTACCAGAACGGGCTGCTGACGCCCGGCGAGCGGTACAACAAGATCATCGACGAATGGACGACGACCTCCGAAGAGGTGGCCGCGGCCATGCTCCGCCGGATGGAGGAGAACGAGCAGGGCTTCACCGGCATCTACCTGATGTACGAGTCGAAAGCCCGCGGCAGCAAATCGCAGATTCGCCAGTTGGCGGCCATGCGCGGCCTGATGGCCAAGCCGTCGGGCGACATCATCGAGTCTCCGATTATTTCGAATTTCCGCGAGGGTCTGACCGTTATCGAGTACTTCATCTCGTCCCACGGCGCCCGCAAGGGCCTGGCCGACACCGCCCTCAAGACGGCCGACGCCGGCTATCTGACGCGGCGTCTGGTTGATGTGGCGCAGGACGTGGTCATTGAAGAGGACGACTGCGGCACGCTGAACGGCGTGTGGGTGGAACCGCTCATGGACGGTTCGGACATTGTGGCGCCGCTCAACGAGCGTATTGTGGGCCGCTATGTGCTGGACGATGTGATGCTTCCGGGCGAGTCCGAGCCGGTGGTGCGCTTTGACGAGGAAATCGACGAGGAGAAGGCGCGGCGCATTGTTGAAGCGGGCCTTCCGGGCGTGACGATTCGTTCGACGCTGACCTGCCAGAGCAAGCGCGGCGCATGCGCGCGCTGCTACGGGCGGAACCTTGCCACGGGCAAGCTGGTTGAGCTCGGCGAGGCGGTCGGCATCATCGCGGCGCAGTCCATCGGCGAGCCGGGCACGCAGCTCACGATGCGCACGTTCCACATCGGCGGCGCGGCCAGCCGCCAGGTTGAAAGCACGGACATCAAGTCCGCCGAAAACGGCCTGCTCACGTTCCGCAACATCAAGACGGCGGTCAACCGCGACGGGCACACGGTGGTGGTGAACCGCGGCGGTGAAATCGTGATTCTGAACGCGGAGCGCAAGGAGGTGCAGCGCATGCTGGTGCCCACGGGCTGCCGCCTGCACTGCACGGACAACCAGAAGATCAAGAAGGGCCAGATGATCTTCCAGTGGGACCCGTACAACGTGTACATCGTGGCCGAGGTGGGCGGCAGGGTCCGCCTCGACGGCATGCTTCGCGGGGTGACCGTGCGGCAGGAAGTGAACGCGGACACAGGTCTGGAGGAAATCATCGTCACGGAGCACAAGCACGACATTCACCCGCAGATTACGCTGCTGGGGGCCAACAATGAAGTGCTTTCGTTCGCGACGATTCCGGCGCAGACGCACGTGATGGTGACGGACGGCATGGACATCCGCGCCGGCGATTTGCTGGCCAAGACGCCGCGCCAGTTCAGCAAGAACAAGGACATCACGGGCGGTCTGCCGCGTGTTGCCGAGCTGTTTGAAGCGCGGCAGCCGAAGCTGCCCGCCATTATCAGCCACATCGACGGCATGGTCGAGCTCAGCACCGCGTCCAAGGGGATGCGGCGGGTGAAGGTGGTGCCGCACGTCGGCAAGGAGCGCGAATACATGATCCCGCCGGGCAAGCACCTGAACGTGCAGACCGGCGACCGCGTGTACGCGGGCCAGCGCCTGACGGACGGTCCGATCATCCCGCAGGACATTCTTGAAGTGCAGGGCGAGGACGCGCTGCGCCGCTACCTGCTCGACGAGGTGCAGCAGGTGTACCGTCTTCAGGGCGTTCGCACGAACGACAAGCACATCGAGATCATCATCCGCCAGATGCTGCGCAAGGTGCGCATCAAGGACGATCCGGGCGACACGCCGTTCCTCGCGCATGAAGAGGTGGACCGCATCCGGTTTGCCGAGGTGAACGAGGAGACGCGGCTGCGCGACGGCCGTCCTGCCGAGGCGCAGCCGATCCTGCAGGGCATCACCAAGGCTGCGCTGAGCACGAGCAGCTTCGTGGCGGCGGCATCCTTCCAGCAGACGACGCGCGTGCTGACCGAGGCCGCGATCAGCGGCCGCCGCGACTATCTGACCGGGCTCAAGGAAAACGTGATTATCGGCCACCTGATTCCGGCCGGCACGGGCAGCCCGCATTACCAGAATTCGCGTCCCGTGAGCGCCGTCAAGGAAGACTATTCCGAGGATTTGGAGATCGGCGGCATGGGTGAAGAGCCCGCGCCGGGAGAAGAGGAAAACGTCGGGTAAGGCACATTGGACACCGCGTCCGGGCTGACCGGGCGCGGTGTCACAACAATTTGGCAGGGCGCGGCACGGGGCCAACAGGGCCAAGTCCGCGCCCGAGTCCATGATGAGCAGGTGGGAAGATGTCCCGCCCGAAGAGGAGAGCGTACATGACGCGTGTATCGACTGCGCTGTTTGCGGCTGTTTTCCTCGCCGGAGTGACTGCGGTGTCCGCCCCCATGCTGGTTGACGGGGTGGTTGCCAGCGTCGGAAACGAGCCGATTCTTCAGTCTGATCTGATGCAGGATGTCGGCCCGGCGATTCAGAATCTTCGCGCCTCGGCCGCGTCGCAGCAGGATTTCGAGCGGGAGGTCGACAAGGCCCTGCGGGCATCCCTGGATCAGGCGATTGAATACCAGATACTTTACCAGGAGGCGAAGACGGCCAGCATGAAAGTGCCCGACGCCGATGTGGAGAAGCGCATGGCCGCCGTCAAGAAGCAGTACGAATCGGCGGAGGCGTTTCAGAAGGCGCTGGAGGAGTCGGGCCGCACGATCAGCGAGTTTCGCGAACGGATCAAGCGGCAGATAATGGCGATGTCGCTGAGCTTCGGCAAGCACCGTGAGTTCGAGAAGCAGGCGGTGGTTTCCGAATCGGACATGGCGCAGTACTACCAGGATCATCAGGGCGAGTTTGTCCATCCGCCGCGGGTGCAGGTGCGCCGCATTTTCATTGCGGCGGAAAAGGACCGCAAATCGCGCAAGGAGGCCAAAGCCAAGCTTGAGGCGGTTCGCGACGAGTTGTCGCTGAATTCCGATTTCGCCGAGTTGGCGAAGGCGCGCTCGCAGGGCCCCGAGGCGGCCGAGGGCGGCCTTGTCGGCTGGGTGAAGAAGGGCGATTTGGTGCCCGAACTGGAGAATTCGCTTGAGGGAATCCAGGCCGGGGCGCTCAGCGCGATAGTGGAAACGGAGTACGGTTTTACCCTGATGAAAGTTGAGGCGCGCGAGGCCGAGGGCACAACGCCCTACGAGAAAGCGCGCCGGGAAATCGAGCCGATCCTGCGCAAGAAACTGGGTGACGAGCATTACCAGAAGTGGATGGGCGGGTTGCGCAAACGCAGCAACGTGCGCACGTTCATCTGATCCGCCGCAGGGCGCCGTTCATGCTGCCGCGCGCATTGAAAATGGCGTTTTGGGTGGTTTATGACCACCTCGGGAAATTGTTGCTGGCGAACCTTGCGTCCTCGTTCCTGTGCGCGCTTCCCGTTGCGTTGGCGCTTGCCGCCGCGCCGCATTTTTCAGGCGCCGCCGCTTTGGTGTTCTTTTCGGCCGCCGCCGTTTTGGCGTCCATGGCGGTTTTTTCCTGTGCGGCTGCCCTTGCATGGATGGTGCGGGGCTTTATAGAGACCCGGGACGGAACCGTGAGTTTGTTCTTTGCGGGGCTGCGCAAATTTGCGCCGCGCGGCGGGGCGCTGGGCCTGTGCTATCTGTTTGCGGGCCTGTGCCTGCTTAGCAGCGTGTGGTTCTACGCATCGCGCGTGGGCGCCGCGCATCCTGTGATTGGGTATGGTCTGAGCGCCATGGCGCTTTGGAGTGGTGTTTTTTTGGGCCTTACGGCGCTGGCTGCGCCGTCCGCGATGGTTCAGCGGGATTTGGGTCCCGCCGGCGCGGTTAAGCTCGCCGCCGTGCTGGTGCTCGACAATCCGCTGTTCTTTGCGGGCTTGGCGGTGTGTTCGGCGCTGATGGCCGCCGCCGCGGTGCTTGCGCCCGTGTTGCTGGTGTGTTTTTTTCTGGCGCCGCTTGTGGCGCTGCATGGCGCGGCCTATGAGATGCTTGCCCGGGGATACGCGGCGGAGGCGGCGGCCCGGGCTTCGGGAACAGCCGCGCCGGGCGGGCGCGGGCGGGCGCGGGTTGATTTTGACGACGCAAATGATGATTATCTTAACCGGGGACTTCGAGATTTGATATTCCCCTGGAAAGGATAATTGCGGAAACGCCGCCGGGCGGTGTTTCCGGGGTCGGTTGGGCGCGACATTTGGGACGCGCCGTATTGGACAAACACAGCAGGAAGGACTTGAACGACATGACGAGAATCACCGGCATTGAAGCCCGCGAAATACTGGACTCGCGCGGCAATCCCACCATCGAAGTGGATGTGCATCTTGGCTCCGGGTTTATGGGCCGCGCGGCCGTTCCGTCGGGTGCCTCGACCGGCGAGAACGAGGCGGTCGAGCTGCGCGACGGCGACAAGAAGCGTTATCTCGGCAAGGGCGTGACCAAGGCGGTCGCCAATGTGAACGACGTGATCGCCCAGGAACTGCTCGGCATGGATGCGCTCAACCAGCGCGAAATCGACGAGACCATGATCCGCCTTGACGGGACGAAGAACAAGGGCAAACTCGGCGCGAACGCGCTTCTGGGCGTGTCGCTTGCGTCCGCCAAGGCCGCGGCCGAGACGCTTGAACTGCCGCTGTACCGCTACATCGGCGGTGTGAACGCGCACACGCTGCCTGTTCCGATGATGAACATTCTCAACGGCGGCAAGCACGCCGACGGGACGGTGGATTTCCAGGAATTCATGGTGATGCCGACAGGCGCGCCCACGTTCCGCGAAGCCCTGCGCATGGGCGCGGAAGTGTTCCACGCCCTGAAGAAGGTGCTCAAGGAGAGCGGTTACAACACGGGCGTGGGCGACGAGGGCGGCTATGCGCCGAGCCTCAAGAGCAACGACGAGGCCCCGGAACTGATCCTCAAGGCGATCAAGAACGCGGGCTACAAGGCCGGCAAGGACATATTCATCGCCCTCGATCCCGCGGCCAGCGAACTGGTCAACGAGGCGAACGCGAAGAACAAGAAGGGCTACAACTTCTTCAAGTCCGATCCCGGCCGTTTCGCCACAAGCGACGAAATGATCGCGCTTTGGGAGGGCTGGTGCGCCAAGTACCCGATCATCAGTATTGAGGACGGCCTCGGGGAGAACGACTGGGCGGGCTGGAAGAAACTGACGGACTCGCTGGGCAAGAACGTTCAGTTGGTTGGCGACGACCTGTTTGTCACCAACACGCAGTACCTTGCCAAAGGCATCGCGGCGGCGACGGCCAATTCCATCCTGGTGAAGGTCAACCAGATCGGCACGCTGACCGAGACGCTGGACGCCTGCCAGATGGCGCACCGCGCGGGTTACACGACGGTCATGTCGCACCGCAGCGGCGAGACCGAGGACGCGACGATTGCCGACATCGCCGTGGCGATCAATGCCGGCCAGATCAAGACCGGTTCCGCGTCGCGCAGCGACCGGATCGCGAAGTACAACCAACTGCTGCGGATTGAACAGGAACTTGGCGACCAGGCCTATTATCCGGGCAAGGACGCCTTCTTCAACCTTAAGTAGACGAAAACAACGGGAGCGGGGAGGCCGCAAGGCCTCCCCGTTTTTATGGCATGATAAACCTGTCGGGGCTCAAGACGCTTGTCATCTCCTGTACGATTGCGGGGGCGCTCTGCTTCGGTTATGTGAAGTACCGGGATGTCAAGCTCCGTTACAACACGCTGCAGCGGGATCAGCAAACTCTTGAGGAAGTGCGGCAGGAAGTGCGTGATCTCGAAACACGGGTGGAGCAGACCCGCGCGCGCGTCAAGGCTTTGGAAAACGATCCCGTGGAGGAGGAAGCCATTGCGCGGCGTATTGGCCGCGCCGTTCGCAGCAAGACGGAGACGGTCTTTCATCTTGATGAGAGCCGCATGACGCCGTCCGCGCCCGCCGCGGCCGCGCCGGAGGCCGCCGCCTCCGCTGTCCCGGCGTCCGCCGCGCCTGCCGTACCTGCCGCGCCTGCCGCACCTGCCGTGACTGCCCCCGCGCCTGCCGCCACCCCTGTTGTCCTCGCGCCGTCGGCGCCCGCCGCGCCTGCCGTGACTGCCCCCGCGCCTGCCAGCCCCGCTGTGCCCGCCGCGCCTGCGGCAGCGTTGGCCAAGCCCTGACGGATGGGCGGCCCGCCCGCCATCCCTCCACAAAGGAACAAAACATGGATGCATTGGAAGTTCTCCGGGAGCGCCGCTCCGTTCGCGCCTATGACGCGACCCGCCCCGTTGCCCGCGAGCAGATTGAGACGATGGTGGATTGTGCCCGGTTCGCCGCCACGGCACGCAATGTGCAGCCCTGGGAATTTGTCGTGGTGACCGACCCTGCGGTGCGGGCATCGCTGGCCGCTCTTGCCGCCAACGGCCCCTTCATTGCCGACGCCCCGGTCTGCATTGCCGTGGTCTGCCGGGAAGGAACCTACTATTTGGAAGACGGCTGCAACGCAACGCAGAACCTGCTGCTTGCGGCGCGTGCGCTCGGGCTCGGGTCCTGCTGGGTGGCGGGGGACAAGAAACCCTACGCCGCCGCGGTGACGGAACTGCTCGGTGTTCCCGGTGATCACCACCTTGTGAGCCTGGTTGCGGTGGGATATGCCGCTTCTGAGCCCGCGCCCAAGAAACGGGCTCTTTCGGAGGTGCTGCACTGGGGGAAGTTCTGACGGGCACGGGTACGCGCCGTGATGCGCGGGTTGTTTGCCCCCTTCGGGGACGGGTGTGAACGGTTGTCTCTGCCACGGGTTCCGCTGCGCCCCGCCCGTGGCTACTGTTGTGTGACCCCTTCGGGGCCAAGAGCGTGGGTGCTGAAGAGGGGAAGGTCGTGGGCGGAAACAGGAGCCAGTTCCCTTACGGTGCAGGTTGCGGCACTTGGCGTGCATGGGTAGAGGCACCTGTTTCCGGTGCGGGCTGGTGTTGCAAACTTGGGGCGTGGGCGGACACGGGAGCAGGTCCCTTTGCGGGGGTGCCTCAGGGGAAGTTGGGTTCGCCGTCCGTCTGCGCGGCTTTGGTAAGCATGAAGAAGGGGGACTCGGCCGTCTGCGGGTAACGGGCGTATTCCACGTGGCCGTCCATGAAGAGCACGTTGGCGGCCAGCGGCAGGTGGTTCACCTCTTCCGGTTCCGGCCTGCCGTTGTCCGTGCGCACGGTGTCCCACATGACCGCAATGGACGATGAGGATTGGCCGCCGCCGGCGGTATTGTTGATGTCGGTGATCAGAAAGCGTTCGATCCCCTCGCGGAAACGGTACAGCGTCACTGTTTCGCCCGTGCCGGGCAGGGTCACCCGCCGGTCCTCATTGCGTGTCGTGTAGTTGGTGCCCATTTCCGAGTCGAAGTTGTCGAGCACGCGCGCGAACGCCATCATGTCTTCGGGTGCCGCCACGCAGCGCGGCTCCACGGCGTATCCCCAATAGACATAGCAGTAGTCGGAGGTCAGGTAGTAAAAGGTCTTTCCCTTGACGGGATTGGGCAGCGGGTCATCGTTCCATGTCGGGTCCACGGGCATCTTCAGGGAGTCCTTGTCCCACCACTTCTGGTTGTTGGTGTCCGAAGGGCAAAGCAGCACGTGATGGTCTGTCAGGTACTCGGGATAGATGAGCGGTGAATCGAAGGACGACCAGCACCCCCGCGCCGGGGTGTAGGGGCGCTGGTAGGGCACAAGACGCAGCGGAAAGTCGCCCCGGTTTTCGCCCGAGTACATCCGGAAGACGAGTCCCATCTGCTTGAGATTGTTCGCGCAGGACTTGCTCCGGGCGGCCTCCCGCGCGCGGGAAAGCGCGGGCAGCAGGATCGCCGCCAAAACGGCAATGATCCCGATGACGACCAGCAACTCTATGAGTGTGAATCCCCGGCTTTTGCGCATGACACTCCCAACTCCCGTTCTTGTCCGTCGGCAGGCAAGAGCCGTTCTGTCCGCGGCGGTACCCGATGAATATAGCACCGCATCCGCCAAATAGCCAGTGCGGGGACGGGCGCGCGCCGGGCGTTGCGGGCGAACAGGGCGTTCTCACGTCTTTCTTTCCGCCCCGCCGGTTTCATGCGCACTCGCCCTGATCTGAAGACACAGGAATCGCCGGACCGGACCCGGGGAAAGGCCGAGCGGCTTGAGGGGCAGACCGAAAGACTGAACCGGCGCGGCCAAAAGCCGCGCCGGCTGCCACCTGCCTTGTCACGCTTCCCTGTTTGCTGTTACTGGATATTGCCGCTCAGCACCTGCACCATGCCCTTTGAAACCGGGCTGTCGGTGCCGTACTTGATGAATTCCACATGGCCGTCCATGTAAAGCACATTGCAGCCGCCCGGAATGTGGTTCATCATGTCCGGATTGCGCGATGACACATCGTCCCACATGATCCAAATCGAGCTTTGCGCCTTGGACGAGGCGGCCGCGTTGTTGATGTCGGTGATGAAGAAACGCTCAATGCCCTCGCGCAGGCGGTAGATGGTCCCGTAGTCCTTGTCGAATCCGGAGATGTCCGTCTTCGCGGTCTGGGCCCACATCATGAATTCCAGAACCTTCGGGTCCGTCACGTTCAGGTCACCCACGGCAACCTTCGACAGGGCCGGTCCCGTCTGGGGGTTGAGGAAAATTGTGGCGTCGCTCAACGCCCAGCCCCAGTAGTTGTAGGAAAGCGCGTTGACGTTGCAGGGCAGCATCTGGCCTGTTTTGGGATCGTTGTTGCGGTACCAGCCCGAAATGTCCTGGGTGGAGTCGGAGGGGCACACGAGCACCTTGACGTCCGTCAGGTATTCGGGATACATGGCGCTGGCCTGGAAGAACGTGTCCACGGGCCATGCGGCGCTGCCGGGGATCTGGTCGCAGAATTCGCCCTGGTGGTAGTGCATGGGCGGGAAGCTCTGGCCGCCGGACTCGTTGGCGTACATCTTGAATACGATACCCATCTGCTTCAGGTTGTTCTGGCAGGAGGATCGGCGCGCCGACTCCCTTGCCCGGGCCAGCGCGGGCAGCAGGATGGCTGCGAGTATGCCGATGATGGCAATCACCACCAGCAGTTCAATGAGCGTAAAACCCTTTCGTTTCATGATGAATCCTTTTCTTTATGTTGATGAACCGTCAATTGCAACTTGTTATCAATTGCAAGTCTTGTGCCAAAATGCGGAATGCACCGCCCGCCGCGTCGTCTTTCAGAAAGAAGAGAAGTGTTCCGCAGAAGAAGTGCGGGGACTTCTCTGAATTGACAGTTTCGGCGGCGTTTGCCCCAAGATTACTATCGGTCGATCTCTTGCAGGGGCAAGGAATATCCCCCGTCCGTGCCGGTGAGCGCCTCTTGCCGGATGGAAGGTTGCAAAAATGCACGGCGCGGAACGGGCGGCTTTCGCGCTTCTGCAAGGGCAGTGCCGGAGCGGCAGGCACCCTTTCCGTGCGGGCAGAGCGGCGGCGCACAAAGAAGCGACCGCCGGGATGGGGAGTCAAATCCATCCCGGCGGCCTTTTGTTCGGCTGATCCGTATTTTCCCTGTCCGAAAAACACGATCACAGCACCGTAATCACGCCGATAATCCAGACCATCGAAGTATTTGCAGGCGGCACCGTCGTTGTGCGGACACTTCCAGAAATTCCATGCGGCGCGCATTTGCTTCGTGTTGGCCGCAACCCGGCGGCACATGATCAAAACGCAACCTTGCGTGTGTATTTCCGAATCCGCGCTCCCGCCCGGAAACATACCAGCCGCCGGGACGGGGGGCGCTTCATCCCGGCGGCTGTTTGAAATGAAGACCTGCGGGGAAAGGTGATTCCCCGCAGGTCAACCGGGGTTACAGGGAGGCGATGATGCCGATCATGCGGGCCATAGCTTCGTTGGTCGGCAGTTCGCCGTTGCGGTCGTACTTCTTGAATTCCACGTGGCCGTCCATGTAGAGCACATTTGCGCCGCCGGGAATGTGGTTGTAGTTTTCCACCTTGGTGGCGAGCTGGTCATACATCACAAACACGGAACTCTGGGCGATGTTGGCCGAACCGGCGTTGTTGATGTCGGTGATGAGGAAGCGTTCCACGCCCTCGCGCAGGCGGTAGAGCGTGTTGCCGCCGCCGTTGCCCAGGCCGGCATACTGCGCGCCCAGGTCGGTGCATTTGACGTCTTGGTCCGCAGCGGGGTACAAACCGATCAGCGCGCCGCTGTTGAACTGGGTCAGCATGCTGACATCACTGGTGAGGTGGTCCATGACAAGGCCGAACTGCGTGATAACGTTGTCGTTCGCATTCACGCCGGTGGTGTCGGCCCCGAGAACGGAGAGCAGACTCCAGAAGGTGAACGTGCCGATTCCCTGCTGGGCCTTGGCGTTGTCCATAATCCAGCCCATGTAGCCGTAGCTTTCGTCAATCGCCCGGGCGCATTTGCCGCCGTTGTTGGCTGCATAGCCGAAGCACCAGTTGCCGTTTGCGTCATGGCCGTTTTTGATGCCTTCGGCAAGTCCGGCCTTGGACGGACAGTAGGCAATCATCGGGTCGGTCAGGTATTCAGGATACAGTGTGAATGCATTGGGACCGGCGTCGATGCACAGACGGTAACCGCCGCCGTCCAGCGGGCCCCTGAGATACGTGCCCAATTGCATTGGCGGGAACCCGCCCTTGGCCTCGTTTGAGTACATTTTGAACACGATGCCCCACTGCTTCAGATTGTTTTGGCAGGAGGACCGGCGGGCGGCTTCGCGGGCGCGGGCAAGGGCCGGCAGCAGTATGGCTGCCAGAATACCTATGATCGCGATGACCACGAGCAGTTCGATGAGGGTGAACCCACGTTTACGCATGGAGCCTGTTCCTTTCAGCCCGGGCAGGGGGCCCGTTCGCGATGCCGGCATGCCCCGGTCAAATCCAAGGGGCACGATGAGGCATTGGAGGGCATTATCGCACGGAACGCAACGGCGGTAAAGCACCTTCTGCGCGGGTCAATCGTATTGAAGTCAACGTTGTGATGTTGGACGGGACAGACCCACGGCGGCGGTGATTCTTTCATACGGGTGCCAGCCCCCT
>CAZOMH010000048.1:9213-13504 GCA_964580415.1 uncultured Nitrospirales bacterium | reverse complement strand
CTCCCAGAGTCCGGCGGGGGGTGCGGAAATCGACTTCGGCACCACGGTCTGTTTCGTGGTCAGCCTGGGCCCGAGCGTCGCTGTTCCCGACCTGACCGGAATGACTTCCGAGCAGGCGCAGGCAGCCGTCACTGCAGTGGGGTTGCTCGTCCAGATGGGCGGGGAACAACCCAGCGATACAGTACCCCTGGGTCAACTGCTCAGCCAGGCTCCGGCACCCGGCGTTTTCCTGCCGGCAGGTTCCACCGTGAACCTGGTTGTCTCATCCGGCCCGGTCGATGAGGGCTGTGGTTGCGCCGGCTGCCAGTCGGGCAAGGGAGCCCTTTCACCGGACAGCATTCGCAAGAAACTTGCGGACCTCTTCATGGTCGGCCTGAGCGTCATGGTCCTTGCGGCCGCGTCCGGATTCAAGAGATAGAACAGGGCCCTCGCCTGTCCGTTCAAGCATGCATTCTTCCGCGCGTCCGGGTTGCCGGGCGCGCGGAATCGTATTGCACCTCCCGATCCCGGGTGTGTTCTTTGATCACTTTTCGGATTCGGACCTGGCGTGCTGCCGGTTCGCCGGCGGGCCGTTCTGGCTCGTGGGATTCCGCCCATTCATGGGGACTGCGGCGGCATTGCCGCCGTTTTGGCTGATGTCATGCGCCGGACCGGCCAACGCCGCATCGCCGCATGGGCCCACCACTGTGCCCACCGTGTCCACGAGTCCGGCACCTTGACTGGCACCGCCCCCTACCGTCAGAATGCTGGGTCGGATAATTCCGGGCATGTCGGGAATATTTCGACGGGCCAGCAGCATCAGGAGACAATGCATGGATACCAAAGTCACACGCCGCAAATTCCTCGCAGGAACGGCCGCCGCCATCGCGGCGCCGTACATTGTGCCCGCCTCGGCGCTTGGCCGCGACGGCACAGTGGCCCCTTCCGAGCGCATCACCGTGGGGTGTATCGGCATCCACGGCCGCGGCTTCAGCGATCTTCGCTGGATCATCGGCAACAAGGATGTCCAGGTGCTGGCCATCTGTGATATCTGGAAACAGCAGCGCCTGGCGGTCAAGGCGTTTGTGGACGACCACTACGGCAACAAGGACTGTGCCATGTACCGCGATCTGCGCGAGTTCCTGCCGGAACGCACCGACATTGACGCGGTGCTGATCGCCACCGGCGACCACTGGCACGCCCAGGCCTCCGTCCGCGCCATGCGCTCGGGCAAGGACGTCTATACGGAAAAACCCTCGACCATGACCATCGCCGAGGGGCAGGCCGTGGTGGAGACGGCCAAGAAATACGGGCGCGTCTACCAGACCGGCACCCAGCGTCTCAGCGAGGCCAACCATGTTTTCGCCATTGAAATGGCGCGCACCGGACGGCTCGGAAAGATACACACGGCCTATGCGCACATCGCCCCCTGGGATGCGGCCAAGATGCCCCACACGTGGAAGGCCGCCCAGGAACAGCCCCCCATTGACGAGGTTGACTGGGATATCTGGCTCGGTCCCTGCCCGTGGCGGCCCTACAACCCGGAATATGTCAGCGGCGGATGGCGCGGCGATTATGACTTCCATACAAGCTGCATCGGCGAATGGGGCGCCCACACCTTTGCCCAGGCGCAGGCAGGTCTCGATGCCGGCGACACTTCGCCCGTTCTCTACGAATATGTTGACAACCAGACCGGTGACGGCATGGTTTGCACCTTTGCCAACGGCCAGAAGATGGTCCTCTCCCGCGGCGACAAATACTGGTACGGTTCCTGCGGCGAGCGTTTCGACGGCGACCTCGGCTGGGCGGGTTCCGCCGACGGCTACAGTGTTCCCGATGTTTCCTCGCCGGACCTGCTTTCCGAATACGACAGGGTGGTGGGCGAATACGCCGCCCGCACCGGCCGTTCGCTCGACCATATGCGCAATTTCCTCGACTGCGTAAAATCCCGCGAGCAGACCGTCGCCAATCCTTCCGTGATGCACCGCTCCATGAGCACCGTGCATGCGGCGAACATCTGCATGTGGCTGGGACGCAATCTGGAATTCGACCCCGTCACCGAGACCTTCAAGAACGACGAAGAGGCGAACCGCCTGCGTGCCCGGGCCCAGCGGGAGCCCTGGACAATATGAAACACCACACGCACCCCGAAAGAAACACCATGCGAAACCTTCTGATATTGCTTGCCCTGGCCGGCGCGTTCATTTTTGCGGCCGCGGTCCCGGCGCGGGCCCAGGCCGCCGATCCCCTGGCCGTGCTCAAATCCGACGCCGCCTATGCGGACAAGCTCGAAGCCTGCCGCGCGCTCCAGCTCAAGGGCGGCGCGGAAACGGTGGCCGCGCTGGAACCGCTGCTGCTCGATGAAAAGTGCTCCCACATCGCCCGCCTTGCCCTTGAACCCATGCCTTGTCCCGAAGCGGGCAGGGCCCTCCGTGACGCGCTCGGCAAGCTGGACCAAACGGCCTTTGCGCTCAAGGTGGGCATCATCGGATCGCTCGCGATACGCAGGGACACGGAGGCCGTTCCGCAATTGATCACCCTGTTGCCGGAGAAGGATGCCGGCGTGGCGCAGGCCGCGGCCGCGGCCCTTGGAAAGCTTGCCACGCCGGAAGCCGTCGAAGCCCTGAAGAGCGCGGTGGTTCAGCCTGCCGTTGTGCCTGTTGTCCTGCTCGAGATATGCAACGCCCTGTTCGACTGCGCCGCGGCGATGGCTGCCGCGGGACAGCGCGCTCAGGCGGTTGCCGTCTATGACAGCCTGCTTGACGTCGGGAACGCCCCGTCCCAGGTGCGCGCCGCGGCACTGCGCGGCGGTGCGCTTGCGAGGGGCGGCGTGGAAGGGGCATCCGTCCTTGTGAAGGCTCTTGGCGGGGAGGATCAGGCCCTGTTCGATGCGGCGCTTCGCGCTTTGCGCGAAATTGACGGCGGCGACGCGGTCACGAAGACACTGGCCGACGCGCTTGCCCCGCTCGCCGAAGACCGCAAGATTGCGGTCATACAGGTGTTGGGCGAACGCGGCGGCGCCGTCGCCGGACCGGCCCTGCTGGCAGAGGCGAGTGCCGGCTCCACCGCGCTCCGCGTGGCCGCAATCCGCGCGCTTGTCCGCATCGCCTACGCCCCTGTGCTGGCCTTGGCAAAAGACCTGCTCTGGTCCGAAGACGCCGACCTTGCCCAGGCGGCCCGCAACACCGTCAGCTACTTCCCCGGAAAGGAGGGCGACGACATTCTCACCGCCATGCTGCGCAGCGACGACGTCAAGTCCCGGCTGCTCGCGGTGGAACTGATCGGCAAGGGCGGGATGGACGCCCCCGCCGCGCTGCTCTTGTCCGTTGCGGAAACCGATCAGAACGGCGATGTCCGCGTGGCCGCCCTGCAGGCGCTTCGCAATCATGCCGAAATAACCCACCTGGCGGCCCTGCTCAACTATTTGATGTTCGCGTCAACTCCGGCGGAAATGAACGCGGCCGAAAGCGTGCTGGCGGCCATTTGCGGCCGGCAGCAGAAGGCCTCTGCGGGCGACGTTGCCGTGCAGGAGGCTGTATACGGCGCCCTTCCCGACGGTCCGTCGGCCAATGTCACCGAAAAGGTGGCGCAAATGGTTGCCGCCGGGGCACTGTCGATTCCGGCCAACAACGGCCCCTTCGGCGACACCGCCCCCGGTCTGGTCAAGAAACTAAGTGTGACCTACACCGTGAAGGGCGCCCAGGCGGCCCAGACTGCACAGGAGGGCGGGACCCTGGTGCTCAACACAGCCTCCGTTCCGCAGACCATTGTGGATTCTTTCTGCTCTGCGCTGGAATCGGCGAAGGGCGAAACGAAGCTTGCGCTGCTGCGCCTGCTCGGCACGACCGGCAGCAGCAAGGCCTTCGAGACGATCAAGACAGCCGCGTTCCAGGGTGAGGACGGACCGGTCAAGGACACCGCGCTGCGGGAAGTCTGCAAATGGTCCACCGTCGAGGCATTGCCCGTGGTTATGGACCTTGCCCTCAATTCGACCAACCCGGACGTCAAGGTGAACGCCCTTCGCGGCGCCGTGCGCCTGCTCGCACTGCCCCAGGTCCCCGTTGCCGACCGCCTCAAACAGTATGCCGCGCTGATGGACAAGGCAGGCTCTGCCGACGACAAGAAGCTGGTGCTTAGCGGCCTGGCCCAGGTGCGCCAGACCGACGCCCTCGAAACGGTGCTCCGCCAGTTCGCGGACGAAGCCGTCAAGCCGGAGGCAGTTCAGGCCGCCATCGCCATCGCCAAGAATCTCGGCAAGGCCGCGCATGAAGACAAAGGCCTTTTTAACGGCACCGACCTTGCCGGATGGCAG
>CAZOMH010000048.1:0-9203 GCA_964580415.1 uncultured Nitrospirales bacterium | reverse complement strand
CTACTGGCACGTGGAGGATGGCACCATCG
Organism: uncultured Nitrospirales bacterium; assembly: GCA_964580415.1. Lineage (GTDB taxonomy): Bacteria > Hydrogenedentota > Hydrogenedentia > Hydrogenedentales > CAITNO01 > CAITNO01. The sequence continues at coordinate 9,174 of CAZOMH010000048.1, read as the reverse complement.
TCGGCGGCGGCGACAAGGATGTTCCGCAAAATGAGTTCCTCTGGGCACCGGGAACGGTGGGCGATTTCTATTTGGCCATCGACGTCAAGCTCGAGCCCAACACCGCCAACGCCGGTATACAGTTCCGCTCCCAAAAGGCCGATGATCACGGCCAGGCGCTCGGATACCAGGCCGACATCGGCCAGGGCTACTGGGGGCAGCTCTACCACGAACACGGCCGCGGAAAACTCGACTCCACTGAACGCGCCGAAGGCGCGGTCGTGCCCGGCGACTGGAACCACTACGAAATCCTCGCCGTCGGCCCGGCCGTCTGGCTCGCCATCAACGGCACACTCGGCGCCACCTTCCTTGACCTGCAGGACGGTGCCGAACGCACCGGCGGCATTGCCCTCCAGATTCATGGCGGTCCGCCCCAGAAGGTCCAGTATAAAATCGTGAAACTGGTCCACAACCCCGAGGTAAAGCTGACCGCATACGACGCCAAACGGCTCTTTAACGAACTGAAGGTGGCCGGTCAGAAATAACCACCCAACACAATCCTGGCCGCGCCGGACACAACCGGCGCGGTCTTTCCATTTTGGCCCCGGAGGGGCCGCCCACTGGGAGCGCCGACATCCTGCCGGCTCCGGGTGCTTCTTTTCATCTGCCCATGTCTTCGTGACGATGTGGGCGGTGTGGTATTCTTCGTGCGCCGGGTTGAGCAACAGGGAGCGCATGTATGAAGATTGTCTCGCGATTAAGGGCCGTTGTCCCCCCGGTGCTTCTGGCCATCCTTGTGGGCGCGGGACTGCTTGCCCTGCTGGAGTCATATCCCACAAAGGAAGAATGGCTGCGAAGTCAGGCCAAAAAGCTGACCACCGTGAAAATAACTCCTGAAATGATTGCCAAAGCAGCCCCATGGCGAAAGAGTTTCGAGACATACTTCTATAGCCTGCCTGGATCAAAAGGGACCATCCCCATTGGAAAGGACCGCGCAGTCTATGTTGTTACCCATTCTCTTCATGACAACGAATCAATGATAATCTGGTTGTTACGATTCCCAGTGATAAAGCTCACTGGGCGAAACCCTGTGGGGGATGCAATCATGGCTGTTGACCAACAAGGCCAACTTTACACCAATGAGGGGCATGTTTGCGGAGTCCTCGAACTTGATTCGCAGAGGGAAGTTCGGTCACTGGAAGACTTCTTGGAAACACATGCTTATGACAGCTCAGAGCACACGTGGAAACCCTATCATCCCGAGTAGAACGCTTTGTTGGTCTCCAAAGGGGCCTTGTAGTAACAGCATCTGTCCGATTGCTCCCGGCCCCGGAGGGGCCGCACAACAATAGCCACGGGTGACCCTAAAGGGAACCCGTGGTAAGGTGGGGGAGAGCGACACGTCCCCAGGGGGCGAACACACGCGGGTCGCGAGCCCGTGCCGCATGTGGGATTTCCCCGCCGTCATGCACTACAATCTCCCAAACAGGAGGTCCGGCAAAACCATGGCCATCAAGACGCGCATTACCGAAATGTTCGGCATCCAACACCCCATCCTGCAGGGCGGTATGCAATGGCTGGCCCGGGCCGAACTCGTCGCCGCCGTGTCCAACGCGGGCGGCCTCGGCTTTCTCACGGCCGTCTCCTGCTGCAGCGTGGCGGAACTGCGTGACGAAATCAAAAAGACCCGCGACCTCACCGACAAACCCTTCGGCGTCAACATCTCCATGCTCCCCGTGCTCATGCCCGGCGACCTCACCGACGCATTCATGGACCTCGTCTGCGAGGAGGGCATCCCCGTTGTCGAGACGGCCGGGCGCAGTCCTGAGCCCTATGTGTCCAAGCTCAAGTCGGCCGGGGTAAAGCTGATTCACAAGGTGCCCGCAGTCCGCTTTGCCAAAAAGGCGGAGAGCGTTGGCGCCGACGCCGTGACTGTGGTGGGCTTCGAGTGCGGCGGCCATCCCGGCATGGACGATGTGCCGTCGCTCGTTATACTGCCCAAGGCCGCCGAGACTCTGGGCATCCCGGTGATCGCCGCGGGCGGCTTTTGTGACGGGCGCAGCCTGGTCGCCGCCCTCGCGCTGGGCGCCGAGGGTATCCTCATGGGCACGCGCTTCATGGCCTCCAAAGAAAGCCCCATGCACGACAACTTCAAGCAGTGGATGGTCGGGGCCCAGGAGACGGACACTCTGCTCGTGGAGCGTTCCATCCGCAACGCCGCGCGCATCATGAAGAACGATGCCGCCCTTACCGTGCAGCGCATGGAGGCCGAGGGTGCAACGCTGCAGGACCTGCTCCCCGTCATCGCCGGCAGCGTCGGCCGCGAGGCCTACTTCAGCGGCGACATCACCATCGGCACCATAGCCTGCGGCCAGGTCGTCGGCCGCATCCACGAGATTGGCACCATCAAAGAGATCATCGACGGCATTATTGCCGATGCCGAACAGGCCATTACCCGGCTTAACGCACTCAGCGGAAAGGCATGATCGCCATGATTAGAATGACACGTGCGCTCTCGGAAAAATGTGGGACAGCCGCCCCCGGCTGTCATTCTTTGGACATTCGTGTGGGATCGACAGCCGAGGGCGGCTGTCCCACATTCCGAGGTGGCCTTCCAAAGGGAATCGCCGCTATGGGTGTTCTTGCGCTCGCAATGTTGGCGGGTGCCGCCTGGGCGCAGGCCCCCCTTGCAGAAGGCAAGGACTTCGTCTACGTCTGCCGCGACGGCGGCAACGGCGCCTACGAGGCCTTTCCCGATGTGTGCCGTCTCAAGGACGGTCGGTTGCTGAGCGTGTTCTATGATTCATGGGAACACGTGGGACTGCCGAAGGAGGGCAAGCCCAACGGCGGCCGCATCAGCGGCGCATATTCCGAAGATGAGGGAAAAACCTGGTCCGCGCCCTTCGTGGTCTACGACGGCCCCAACGATGACCGCGACCCCTCTGTGGTCCAGCTTGCCGATGGGCGCATCCTGTGCAACTTCTTTTCGCTCAAGACGGGCCCCGACGGAAAGAACTACGTGGGTCTTGGTTCCTGGCTCGTTGAATCCAGCGACGCCGGCAAAACATGGTCCGCCGCGCGCAGCATCTGCAACGAAGACTACTACTGCAGTTCGCCCATACGCGAACTGCCCGACGGCACGCTTATTCTGGGCCTGTACGCCGAGAAGGGGGGGGATGGCTGGGGCGCAAGCACCACATCCAAGGACGGTGGCAAGACCTGGTCTGCCGTGGTCAACATTCCCAACGGCGGTGCCCGCCTCGACGCCGAAACCGACATCATTCGCCTGACCGACGGACGCCTCTATGCCGCACAGCGCAGTCCCAATGAGTCCATGCGTTCGTCCATCTCCACCGACAACGGCGCGACCTGGTCCACCAGCGAAGTCATGGGATTCGCCGGACACTGTCCCTATCTGCACCGCGCTCCCGGTGGTGAAATTGTATGCGCCTTCCGCTGGCACGCAAAGAACGGCACCTACCTCTGCGTCTCCACCGACGAGTGCAAGACTTGGACCGCACCCATCCTTGTCGATAACTTCATCGGCGCCTACCCCAGCATGGTCACCCTTAAAGACGGCTCCGTCCTTATCGTCTATTACGAGGAGGGCGGCGGTTCAAACATCCGCGCCCGCAAATTCCGCGTCACCGGCGCCAATGTGGAGTGGCTCCCGTTCCAGTAGGGTGCGTGAAGTGCAGCGAAGCGAAACGTAACGCACCGATTTCTCGTTCTACGTTCCATCCGTGTCACACGCCGCATCCCTTACAGCCGTCCCGGGCTCTGAAGCACCGATTGCGTGAACGGATTGCAGTGGTCCGTCTTGGGCGGATTGGTATGGCAGAGCCTGCAGTCCATTTTGCCGCGGGTATGGGACTTCTCGTCCACGTCGTGGCACTTGAGGCATCCGCTGGCCTGCGCGGGGATGGGGTGTTCGCGTTTGAAGGTTTTGTCATGCACGGCATTGAGCAGTTCCACCGCCTTGGCGGCCACATCGCCCGTGATGCGGGCGCAGCGCTCGGAACGCTCGGGGGAACCGCTGCCCTTGTTGGCCGCGATGCACCAGTGCGTGACGGATAAATGGCACAGGTTGTCCCCGGCAACGCTCTGCACCAGGGGAATCCGGACCACATAGGGGTCCCCTTCAAGATAGGTCTCGGTGGCGGCGTAGCGGTTGCTGGTTTCGGTCGGCAGCAATGCCGTGGCGTACCAGCTCATCAGTTCGGTCATGACCGCTTCGGTCATCTTCTTGTCGCAAACAAGGTTGATGGCCGCACCGGACCCGTTCAACGTCCCGCACAGGCTGCCAAATCCGGCCACACCGCTGCCCCCGTAGCCCATCATGCCCAGCGGAATCTTGTCAAAGGGATGGCCCACCACCCGGGCCAGCTCGCCCACGATCGCGCTGAACGCGCCTTCGCAGCAATGGGTTTTCGTATAGCCATGGTGCGCACGCTTGCGGACCATTTCCGGGTCGAGCGGGGTATAGGCCCAGGGCAATGGCGGCATGGCCGGCATTTCCGCGTCAGCGGACACGGCGGGCGTTTTGGACAGCAGCAGCGCCCCCGTGCCCACGGCACCAAGGACTCTAGCCCGCGAACCCAAACCCCTCAAGAAATCACGACGTCCGGTCGATTCCATCAGATTTCACCTTTATACTGCGGGCCCAAGCCGGGCTGATTGGGCGACGCACCACACTGCCGGCCGTCGCACGGGTCAGTCCAGTCTAATGAAAAGCACCAGAAAAGCTCAATCTATAATTGAGAACGGTTCTCATTTTATCCTGTTCCATACCTCGAAATACAGAGCCTCCCGCCCGAATCCTGAAATAGGCAATTGGCTTCAGGGGAGCATGAGTCCCAACCCACGGGTACTATGGACGTTATGGACGCGATGGACAAAAATCTGCCCCCAAAGCTAAGTCCATCCCGTCCAACCCGTCCACAGTGCCAGCAGTTCCCATAACTCCCATGCCTCCCATTATTCCCATTCTTCCCTTTCCGAGAAAACACCTGCCCGGCTGTAAACTACTTCTTCGCCGACCGCAACTCAATCTCGCTGACCGACTCTCTAATGAGCATGGGGAACCCAGTGACGGGCTGCGGCCGGTGTCCAGTGGGGGCTTATCTGCGGGAAACCGTGCGGTGCGGATTCCAAGGTGCGCAGGGCGACTTGAAAAATGGGGTGAAGGCCGTTTCCTGCTATTTGCCTTTCTTGTTGTCGGCTCCGTCATCGGTACCCAGTTGTTTGCGCTGCTTGTTCTCAATCTTCTTGATGCTCTCTGCCGTTGGGAGTTCCTCAGGCATCGTCCCGCCCAAATCTTTGATTGTCTGGCGCACTTTGGCACCCACCTCATGGTGGGTTCTGTTCGCGGCATCTTTGCCTTTGACGTTTTCGCGGCGCAGCTTTTCCTCCGCCTGGGTTGCGCGGAACAGATTTGCCGCAAGTTCGGTGCTGCCCATATGATCCAGAATTTTCTGACTCTTCCTCAATCCTTTGCGCCGGTGAATGTCGTCCTGCTTCAGTCCGCCGTAGAGGCCCATGTACCCATGGTTTTGGAAAATGGCGTAGTCAATGGGCTCGACCACACCTGCGTTTCTGGCCGCGTCGGCCAATTGCGCGTTGTGTTGGCGCATTTCCTCGCGCAGCAGCAGGCGGCGTTCTTCCTCGATTTCCTCGTCCTGCAACTCCTGCCGGCGCGTCTGCACGGCAAAATAGGTCTGGCCCTGCGCGACAATCGCTTTCTTGGGGTCGGCGTTCTGGATGATGAGGTAGCACGCGTAGCGGGACAGCAGGGTTGTCTTTATTTCCCGTCCAACACCGCTGCCAATTTCGACCATTTTGCTGGCATCAGCAAAATGGTCGGCGATATTATAACCACTATTTAAACACGCCAATTTCGCCTTCTCAATCACGACCTCAAAGTTGCGGTACTGGGTGTATTCGAGGACCGCTGCCAAATCGCGGCTATCCCAGTATTCATTGCCCGTGTCATTGATGCGCTTGATCCGCTCGAACGGAGAAACATGGCCGCTGGAATCCCTCTGAATGGTCTTGCCCATGGCGGACGCCCTCCTTTCTTCTTCGCAGAGTCCCAAGTTCCGGGCCCCCATCGGCGGTCCGACTCGCTAAAGACGGGCACGCCCTGGAACCCAATTCCTGTCTCATAGACTACTTCTTCGGCGCAAACAACTCAATCTCACTGACCTGCGATGCGTTCGGCGTGGTCTCGCTGGCCGACTCGTAGATGAGCATGCGGAACCCCGTGACGGGCTGCGGCTGGATGGTGCCCTCGAACGACCGCGTGTCCTTGTAGCCGACGATGCCGAAAACCTCCTCCCACTTGTCCGACCCTTCCGGCATGACAAAGCCCTCAAACCAAACCGGGTGCACCGCCGGGTCGGCAAAATGAATCAGCACGCGGCCCACCACCTCCGGCTTCGGCAGATACACCTCGATCCAATGGGCATGCCCCTTTTCCAGCGAGGCCGCCCAGCAGTTGCTGAAATCCTTGTCGGTGGCAATGACACCGTCAATCACCTTTTCCGCGCTGCCCGGTTCCTGCTCGCTGTCCACCTTCACCGTGGCCCCCCTGCTCTTCAGCGCGAGGTCCTCTTTGTCCACGACGGACATGTTGGCCGCCGGTGTCGGCGCAGCCTCCTTCGCGGCCGGGGCGGCCTGCGCCTGCGGCGGAGCCGCTGCGTCGTTTGCGGCAAATACAGCCGTCTGCGCCGTCAGCAGAACCGCTGCCAGCGTGGGCATCCAAAATGCGCCAATACCCTGTTCACGATGCATGCTGCGTCATCTCCCGGTGCGCTTAAGCCCCGTCTTTCTCAGTCGCCGCCCCGGCCTGTCGGCCCGGCGGCGTCTTCCATTTTGCGTGCGGTCCGAAAACCGCGCCGTGGGCATCCCCCGGACGCAGGAGAGCCGCCCCGGCATGTTGCCGGGGCGGCTCCAATCTTATACAAACCGTACGCCGCAAAACCATTCGCGGCCCCGGCATTTAGAACTTGATTGTGGTCATCCAGAACACGTATCCGGCATTGTCGTTGCCATCGGTGCCGCCGTTGAACACGGTGCCGTTCGCCTGGACGAAGGAGCCGGTCCGAAGCGCGTCGCCGACCCACAGATAATTGCCGTAGAGCAGGATTGAAACATCCGCCGAGTAGTTGTACTTCAGCCATCCGGCCAATTCCCAGCCCATGTCATTGCTGCCGTCCTCCGTGATGAAAGACATCCCCGGGAATTTGGGAATGCGCACGCCGTTGATGTTCCACACCGGCGGCGGGTTGAAGGGATCAACCACCCAGTCCTTGGCCACATGCACATGGGCGCGGATGCAGTCCGTAAGCTGCGCTTCCACACCGGCGGTGACCTGCGCGAAGTTCGACATGCTGCCGTTGTCGTTGATCGTCGGCATGTAATTCATTTCGGAGAAGAGGCGGTTGAACGACACGCTGGCTTTGGGCTTGTAGAACGGGTTCAGCCAGTCGCCGAAGGATATGTCCGTGTTGTCCTCGCCCCCGAAATACACGCCCATCAGGAACGGGCGCGGCTGGAACTTCACGTCCGCGAAGGTATACCCGACAGTGGCCACGCCGCCCCAGGCATCGTAGTTCGCGTTCTCGTCGCCATAGGGCAGCGGCTTCGCCACAAACCAAGACCCGACGTGGCTGGCCTCGCCGAACTGATAGGCCACCTGAAAGTCGTAGTCAAAACCCGACTCCTTGCCGAACAGGTGCGTGCCAATCGTGTGCAGTTCGGTCGCGCCGTACTGGTCCACACCCGTGACACCCTCCCACCATTCGCCGACGGTGTCCAGTGTGGTTGACTCAACGTGCGCCGCGTCGCGCAGGAAAAAATAATACCCTTCAATGGTCAGTGCCGGGATGCCGGTGTAGGTGGCGTACAATCCGTAGAAATCGGAATCCTCGTCGCCCGACACGTTTTCCGTGAGTTTCATGTCAAACGCATCCACCGTGAACTCCTTGCTGGGTGTCCACGTGAGTTTTACGCCGTCGAAGGACAGGAACTGCGAGGGCGTGAGCATGTCCGAGATCAACCAGCCGTTGCCGTACTTCATCGCCTGGCGGCCAATCCGGAGCTTTAGCGGCTCGCCGAAAAGGTTTGACACGTCCACATAGGCCTGGTTCATGGTCAGGAAGTTCATCTTCGCGTTGCCGTGGTCATCAACGCCGGTGAGGTAGTCTGACCGGAAATCCTCGCCCCATACGCTGTGGTCGTACAGCTCAAAGAATGCGGACACCGAATTGGAGAAATCCGCTTTCACATTAAGCAGGGTTGCTGTTTCGTAACGTGTCCAGTCAGAACCTTTGCTGTCCCACTTAAAGGTGGAGTAGGTTCCCTTCGGGCCAAGCGGACGCCAGCCGGTGGCGCTTGTGTCATACCGTTGGGTGGCGGGGGCAAAAGCGTTGATATACCAACGACCGCGGATGCGCAATTCACCGCCAACGGAGACCTGTTGCAGTTCTGCCAACGCCTGTCCGCCCAGAAGCGCGGCGACTATTGCCACGAGCGCCCAACGGCAGTTTACAGACAAACACGTTCCAACCTTCCGCTCATACATGACCGTTATCCTCTTAAAAATACAGTTATAGAACCCTTGCCCATTATCCACAACCCACTCACAGCGGCGGGACGCTCACGCCCACCGTGTAAATTTGGGGAAGTCTAGCACGGTTTATGGCATAATTTACAGTTTATATGCGCGGAAACAGTGATTCTGTCCTATAACAGAAACAAAGTAGGCCCCCCACCGGAGATTAACGCCTCGTACCGCCGCCGTCCCGGCAGCCTTGTCCCCATCCCGCCGTTCTGCGGCGCAGGCGGGGACCTTTTCGCGCGCGATTAGGCGATACCGCCACAGACCGCAGACCGGGGTCCAGCGCATGATCGGGCAAAAACCGTTGAATCACATGCGCGGAACCGGAAGGCAGCATGCCTTCGATGCTTTGCAGGTCGGCGGGGGAGAGGAGCCCCGGCACATGGGTGGTCCGAAAGTGGTGTTCCACCCCCGACCACTTGATGACAGCCATGCTCTCCTCCACATTCTGGGTGGGAGCCGCGATACCGGTCAGCAGGGAATACTGGTGAAAAGGGGCCTTGATGTCCATGGCCACATAGTCAACCAGTCCCGCCTCCAGGAGAGCCCTGAGCACGGCCGGCCGGCTGCCGTTG
>CAZOMH010000047.1:0-13556 GCA_964580415.1 uncultured Nitrospirales bacterium | reverse complement strand
CCTCGAAGTGGAGGAGGCCTTTGTCACCTGGCAGAAGGTCGGGATCAACGAAAACACCGCCCGCATCATCACGGACAGGGGAACCCTCGAAATCACCGCCGACCGGGGCGTGTTCACCGCCGAACCCCTGGAAGAAGCCTGCAAGGCCAACCACAAACAGGGCCTGCTCACCCGCATCGCCCTGACCCGTCCCGCGGCCCCCGCAACCGCCGCGCGCTTCACGATGAAGTACATACCGGCAGCGGGCAACGGCTGAAGGGCGAAAGGGAGGACTTGGCTTGGCCAACAGCCACAGCCAAAAGCGCCGGATGTCCAGTGTCAGAATAAGGGCTCGGACACCGGCGGGCACGGTCGCTGGACAGGCGCTGTTCACCCTTCGGAGCGCTGAAAGTGCGGTCTTTATTCGCCCGGCCTGCAAGCGCCGGGCAGGCGGGTGTCGCAACCAGCGCAGCGCGCTGCAGGCGCGGCGCGGGCCGTCCCGGACAAGCTTATCCCGTCAAACCGGAACAAAGTTGACGTGGCCAAGCTTTCGCATTAATATTTCCGTGCGGGTTCCCATCGGAAGACACTTCCGATTCGGGCGGGCATCCGCGGTTTTTCGGTCATGCAGCGACGCAACGGGGCAGGTGTCTTTACGGGGCGCATAGGGTGGCTCTCCGCGAAACTGCCCGGGGACAACATCGGTGGAATTGTGTATCTCTGAACAGGGCACCTCTCCGGGGGCGGAGGCTCGGGCGCGAATCGGGCGCAGCTTTATCATTCTCTTCTGCCTGGGCCTGATGCTGGAAATTGCCGCCAGTGTGGTCTGCCACCTGGTCAGACCCGATTCCGCGCTGGATGAAACACTCAGCCTGGTGGCCATGATGTGTTTTGTGTGGGCTTCCCTGCTCTTCGTCTACAGAAACGTCCGAAACCCCTGGGTCACCGGCTGCGTGGTTGGCGCGTCCGCCTTCCTGCTGTTTGCAGGCATGCTGGATGTCACCGGGGCCGTGCAGCACTTCGACAATTCCTTCCTGCTGGGCCATCCCTCCAATTTTCACAGGATGCTTCACGATGTCTCCTTTGCGGTCGGCATGGCGTTCATCCTGCTGAGCTTCACAATGTCCGCGCTGCAGGCCTACCGCACACAATGGCGGCTGGAAGAGCAGAACGGGGAACTCCGGCGCGAAACAAACGAGCGCGTGCGGCTCGCTTCGGCAATTGAACAGTCGGCGGAGACGATCATAATCACCGACAGCAGGGGCATGGTCCAGTATGTGAATCCCGCCTTCGAAACGCTGACAGGCTATTCGCGGGGGGAGATCATCGGGCGGACGACGTCGCTTCTCGAAAGCGGCAGGCACGACGCCCGGTACTTTCATGACCTGTGGGACACCCTGTCACGGGGTGAAACGTGGCGGGGGCACTTCGTGAACAGCAGAAAAGACGGTTCACAGTACGAAGTCGGCGCCGTCATTTCCTGTGTGCGCGACGGCAAGGGGACTATTGAGAATTATATCGCCGCCGAACACGACGTGACGACCCAGGTGAATTTGGAGAAGCGGCTCCGCCAGGCGCAGAAAATGGAACTCCTGGGAATCTTCGCCGGACACATCGCGCACGACTTCAACAACATTCTCACGCTCATACTCGGACGCAGTGAAATGGCGCTGCGGCAACTGCCCGAAGACGACCCCGTTCGCGGCCATGTGCAGCACATCGAGAAAGCGGGCCTCCGGGCCGCCAAACTCATAAAACAAATGCTGGTCTTCAGCCACCGGATGGAGCAGGATTCCCGGCCCGTCGTGATGCACCTCGTGGTGCGGGAGGTGCTTGACCTGCTCAGGGCATCGCTGCCCCCCGCGGTCCTGCTCAAAGAAAGCGTGGCCGACTGCGGCATGGTGCTCGCCGATTCCACCCAGATTCATCAGGTGGTGATGAACCTCTGCACAAACGCATGCCAGGCGCTCAAGGGCCGCGCGGGGGAGTTGGAGGTGGTGCTGGAAAGAGCGGAGATTGGGCCCGGATTCATCCCCGACGCGGGACACATCGATCCCGGCCCATGTGTCCGCCTGCGTGTCCGCGACACGGGATGTGGCATCGACCCCGCCGTACTGCCCCACATCTTTGATCCCTTCTTCACGACAAAAAAGCCCGGAGAGGGCACCGGCCTGGGTCTGTCAACCGTCCATGGCATCGTCGCCGGTTATGGCGGCGGCATCGTGGTAAAGAGCGGGAAGGAGCGCGGTTCCACCTTCGAGGTGTGTCTGCCAAGCGTGGACGGTCCCGTCCGGTCGGCGGCGCCCGGGCAGGACGTCCCCGCTGGGGGACAAGAACGCATCCTCTTTGTCGATGACAACGAGGAGATCGCCGAAATGGCCAGTTGCTCCCTCGGGCAACTGGGATATTCGGTGCAGGTCTTTAGCAGCAGCACCGAAGCGCTGGCCCGGTTTCGCAACTGTCCGGACGATTTCGACCTCCTTATTACCGACCAAATGATGCCCGAAATGACCGGAACGGAGCTGGCGCAACAACTCCTCGCCCTGCGCCCCGGTCTGCCTATCGTCCTGATTAGCGGCTTCACCAACGGCGTGACGCCCGAACAGGCCCGCATGGCGGGCATCACCGAATACCTGGCCAAACCCTACTCCGACAAAGTCCTCAGCCTGACCATCCGGCGCGCCCTGGAAAACCGACCGGCTTTCCCCGCAGCGCCCCCGTCCCCTCCGGTGTCCTGAAACATCCGACAATTGCTTTGCGGGCCGGGATTATTCGCCCAGGCTGAACAGGCTGCCGAGCGCCGCGAAGGATTTCGACGCCGGGAATTCATTCGGGTACTTGTTGAACTGCACATGACCGTCCATGTACAGGGTATTTGCCCCGCCGGGTATGTGGTTGAATTGCGCGGACGCCGAAGTGGTCGCCGAAACGGTGTCCCACATCACGGGCAATGTGCTCTGCGCCGTTGATGATGCGCCGGGGCTGTTGATGTCGGTAATCACAAAGCGTTCGATGCCCTCGCGGAGCCGGTAGAGCGTGGTTCCGCCGCCGTTGCCCAGCGGAATTCCCTGCGGCGTGGCCATGGCGGAAAACATGTTGTACAGGGATTGTGAACGGATATCATCGTTGAGTGCCCGGTCATTGTCGGGGTTCTTGTCCCCCAGGGTGCCGGGAAACAGGGGCGGATAGTAGGAAATGCCGCCCATGAGATAGGCCGTTTGCGCCGAGACCAGGGCGGAAGGAAAACCGAAGGTGCCCACGTCGAAGGTGGGATCGTTTGGACCGGTCTTGTCCAGCATAAAACCATAGTAGGTGTAGCTCGTGTCCGGCCTGGAGGGAATCCCCTTGTAGGGACATGTCTGGCCCGCGGCATCCTGCATGATGGCCAGCGGATCGCCGTTTCCCGCATCCGGGTCGGACGGACAGATCAGCACCTTGAGGTCGGTGAGATACTCCGGATAAACCGCCGATATCTGCGGGGCAAGGCTTGCCCGCAGCGTTCCGCCCGCGCATGCGGCGGGCAAAACCGCGCCCCATGGCTGATCACCATGGAGACGGGGAAAAAGGCCGCCTGATTCGTTGGCGTACATTTTCATAATGACGCCCATTTGTTTCAGATTGTTCTGGCAACTGGACCGGCGCGCCGCCTCGCGGGCCCGGGCGAGTGCCGGCAACAGGATGGCCGCCAGAATGCCGATAATGGCGATCACAACCAATAGTTCGATCAGGGTAAACCCGCGTAATTGTCCATTCTGGTTCTTCATGGAGCATCCTCCCGCTGTCATTCTATTCCTGCCGGGTTAAGGTCCTGTCGGCCTTCTCTGTCAACAACAGGCTCTGTTCCACAAACGCGGCAGTTTCTTCAACAGTCCGGGCATACGTTTTCAGTGTCCCCTCCCATCGTCGCAGGCAACCCAGGCCCTTCGCGGTCATCTTGTAGATGCGCCGTGCCGGACCGCTGCCTTCCGTGTCCCAGCCGGATTCCAGACATCCCTCCGCTTCCATCGCGCTGAGCAGACGGTACAGCCCCGTGTTGTCGGGGGGCGTACCGCTGAAGAAAGGCGTATTCACCAACTGCCGTCCAATCACATAACCGTGCAACCCGACGGGGTTTCTGGCCAAAATGGCCATTACGGTGGGGCGCAATAGCCGATCCAGCGTATTCCCGGAACAGGGGCAAGCGGTATCTTTCATATTGACTTCATCCTCTATCAGACCTTGTCCACTATAAACCAATGCGCCAAGAATGGTCAAATTGGGTCTCGCGCCACACGCCCGCGCATCGCGCCGGGCGTGCGTGAAAAGAGCGAACAGACCCGCGGCCAGGGTTGAAAAGGCTGCCGCGGGAATAGCCTCTTGTTCCTTCTTATGCGAAACGGAGTGCTTTGCCGTATCTTATGGATGGTGATGAAGTGCCGTGTGCGGCAAATTCAGAGGACATAGGAGTTGAGGTCATGACGCAGCGACTTGTGGTTTTGGGTTTGGTTCTGGTTTTGTTTGCCGGTGCCGCTGCGGCGGGCGACTCTCCCCAGTTTCGGGGACCCAACCGGGACGGGCGCTTTGACGAGTCGGGACTGCTGAAGACTTGGCCGGAAAGCGGTCCGGCAGTGGCATGGGTCGCGAAGGGTATCGGCGGCGGTTATTCCTCCGTGTCGGCCGTGGCGGGCAAGATTTACACGAGCGGCATGGATGCGGGCGACACCGGATTCATTTCCATCATCAACGCGGCCGACGGCAAGGTGGAGAAGACGATCCCCTATGGCAGGGAGACCAAGAACGATCAGGCGCCGGGACCGCGGTCCACGCCGACCATTGACGGGAACCGGCTGTACATTCTTTCCGGGCTGGGTGTCGCATACTGCATCGACCTTGCCAAAGGCGGCGTTCTCTGGAACGTGGACGTGCTGAAGAAATTCGGCGGTGAGAACAACACCTGGACGCTGGCCGAATCGCTGCTGGTGGACGGTGACCGGGTCATCTGCACGCCGGGAGGTGTGGAGGGCGGCATTGTCGCCCTGAACAAGATGAACGGCGAGACGGTGTGGGCGACCAAGGGCATCAACGACAAGGCCTCCTATTGCTCCCCGGCCATCGTGACCCACAACGGCAGGCGCATCCTGCTGACCGAAACGGAGACGCTGGTGGTGGGCGTGAATCCGGACAACGGCGCGCTGCTGTGGACCTATCCCCACAAGACCGAGTACGACATCCATGCAGTGACGCCGCTGTACAGCGGCGGGCTCGTGTATTTCTCGGGCGGTTACGGTTCGGGCGGCGGCGCGCTGGAGCTTTCCGCCGACGGCTCAGCCGTAACGCTGAAATGGGAAGACAAGAAACTGGACTGCCAGCACCACGGCGTGGTGCTCGTGGACGGCTGCCTTTACGGAACGGGCCACAAGAACAACAAGCTGGTCTGCCTGGAAATGGCCACGGGCAAACTGATGTGGGAGTCGAAGGACGTGAAGCAGGGCGACGTGATTTTCGCGGACGGCATGCTTTATGTGTACGAAGGCCCCAAGGCCGGTGTCGTCGATCTGGTCAAAGTGTCGTCCGGCGGCATGGAACTGGCGGGCAAAGTCACCGTGACCGAGGGTGAGGACAAGCATTGGGCGCACCCCGTGATTGCGAACGGCCGGCTGTACGTTCGCCATGGCGATGCGCTGATCGCATATGCGATAGCCGCCAAATAATCCGGGGGGGCAGAGCGCGCGGGAGCCACACCCCCCGGCGCTTCGCGCCACACCCCCCAATGGGGGACTCAATACGGCATGCGTTTGGCGCGCGGGGAAGCCAAAGCGGCGTCGCCGCTGCGCTTTGCCACCGCAGTCCATATTGGGCCCGGTCTTCGCGGGGGCGCTTACCGTTCGGCGAAGAAGAAGCGGACGATATGAAAGAAGATGGGCGCGGCGAAACACAGCGAGTCGATGCGGTCGAGCATGCCGCCGGGGCCCTGCATGAACTGTCCGAATTCCTTGACGCGGCGGTCGCGTTTGACGGCCGACATGCAAAGGCTTCCGGCGAAGCCGACGGCGGTGACGGTCAGCGAGATGAGAAAGCCCTGCCATGCCTGAAAGGGGGTTCCCCAGGAGAGCCATGCGCCCACAAGCGACGCGACGAGGACGCCGCCCGCAACGCCCTCAATCATCTTTCGCGGACTGATTGTGGGGGCGATGGGGTGGCGGCCAAAGGTGCGGCTCAGGAGGTACTGCACGATCTCGCTGACCTGAACCACAACCACAAGGTAGACCAGCAGCTTGGCGTTCTGGCCGTCATAGCCGGGAATCTTGAGCATGAGCAGCGCGGGGGCGTGGCTGACGCAGTAAACGCACACCATGAGGCCCCACTGGATGGTGGCGGTGCGCGCCAGAAAATTGTCCGTCTGCCCGGCGATGGCGCTGCGCGTGGGAATGAAGAGGAACGCATAGAGCGGGATGAATATGGCAAACATCTCGTACCAGCGCATGGCCACCAGGAAGTACTGGAGCGGCAGAAGGACAAAGAAAGTCCAGAACAGCGCGCGGTGATCGCCGCGGCGGGTGGGGGTGAGCGTGATGAACTCGCGCAGCGCCAGGAACGAGATGAGCGCGAAGAGCGCGATGGAGCCGGCCTTGCCGGTGAGCAGCGCGAGGGTGAAGAGAACGAGCATCACCCACCACGCCTGGATGCGCGTGTTCAGCCCCGCGACCACCGCCGTGCCGGACTCGTTGCGGACAATGAGCGTCAGCGCGAACCCGACCATGCTCGCCAGGATAAGCACCTGGAGCACGCCGCCCATAAGCGTCAGCATGACTGTTCCCCCAGCGCGATGAGCGCCCCGCGGGCGCGGTCCAGAAACTGCTGCTTGGTCTCGCCCTCTTCAAGCTGCATCGGCATGCCGAAGGAGACCGTGGTCAGCAGGGGAACGGGCATGATTTCGTGCTTGGGCAGAATCCGGCCCAGATTGTCAATGTAGGCAGGCACAAATTTGACGTCCGGACGGCGCTTGGCAATGTGGAAAATGCCCGCCTTGAAGGGGAGCACCGACTCGCCGTCGCCGCGCATGCCCTCGGGAAAGATGATCAGCGAGGCGTCGGTGCCGATGGCCTCGACCATGTTGTTGAAGGTCGTCAGCACGTCGCGCGCCGATCCGGCCTCGCCGGAATGTCCCGCGCGCTGGATCAGCACGGCGTTGAACACCCTGGTGGCCAGGAAGCGGCGGATGCGGTTCTTTTCCCAGTAGTCGCGGGCCGCCACGGGGCGCGTTTGCATCCGGATGTCCGCGGGCAGGGCCGACCACAGCACGACCGCGTCGAGGTTGCTGGTGTGGTTGGCGAAATAGATGTGCTGCCCCTCCGCGGACAGCGGGGCCAGCCAGCGCGACGAGGCGCCGCAGACCAGCCGGATAACCCCCGTCAGTATCATTACAAGAAAATAGCGTAGATTCATTGCCGTTCAGGCTCCCGGGCCGGGCATATTCCGCACCCCGCGGGCAACATTGCGTACGGTGCCATTATAACAGGGCATGGCGCTTGCCGCACCCTCTTTGCGCCTGAATGTTGACCCCGGACTTGGGCGGCTCAGCAAAGCCCCTTTCCCAACTGCAGCCGGAAGTTCTTGCCCGTGACAATGGCCGCGTCCACAACGGGTACTGCACCGTTTTCCGGAAGGACTATCTTCATCTTCGTAGTGGCAAGAATGTCCTTTTCCACGTCAATGCCGGGCATGACCCGAATCAGTTCCATGCCGCGTTGGGTGAGTTGGAACAGTCCGCGGGTGGTCGCATAGAACACCTTCTTTCCCGACTTCAGGGTCTCCTGGCCGTTCATGGTGATTTCATCCACCGTCCCGACGAACTTGGTCTTGCCCGTTTTCAGCACGCGCACCCGCCCGTTCTCCACGGCCAGCCTCTCGCCTTCCATCCATTTGGTGATGAAAAGAATCGTCTTTGCCGCGCTGGTCAGGTCTATGAACCCGCCGGGGCCGACGTAGCTGGAGAGGCGTTCACCGCGCTTGGAAACGTTCACATTGCCGTGGCTGTCGGCCTGAAGCGCGCCGAGCACGGTGCCGTCCAGTTTCTCGGGACACATGGCGAAGGTCTCGGCCGAGGAGATGATCTTCTTTGAGCCGACGGCGGCGCCGAAAAATATACCCGGCATGGGCACGCCGCCGATGACGCCGCTCTCGGTGAACAGGGTGACGTGATCCAGAATACCGGCGCGGTGCAGCACGCTGCACACTTCCTCGGGCAGTCCCACGCCGACATTTACCAGCGCGTCATCCAGCATGTGGCGGACAAACACCTCCGCCGCAAGGCGGGCCAGCACCATGTCCACTTCGCTCCTGCGGGGTGTGAGCCCCATGACCTTGTTGATGAAGCGCGCGCGGGCAAGACCCTCGGCCATGGGCAGGCGGCTTGCGGGCGCGAGGAATTCAAAACGGCTGTCGTAGCGGACATACCCGCTCTGCTCGGTCCGGGGATAGACCACCACGGCGTCCACGTCCGCCGCGGGCACATAGATGTCGGCGGCTTTCTTTTCCACCAGGCGGAAAACGTTGGCAATGACCCGTCCCCCGTTGCGTTTTGCGGCGCGCGCTGTTTCGAGGATTTCCGCCTTCATGGGACAGTGGGTGATGTAGATATTCCCCTCGCGGTCCGCCGCGTAGGCGTTGAACAAAGCCACGTCCACTTTGGGAATGCGGTAGCGGAGCAGGTCCCCTTCGACCTCGACCAGTTGTTCGGCGTCCCGGCCGGCGAGCGGGGTGCCGCGGCCCATGCGGGGATCGAGGAACGTGTTGACACCCACACGGGTCAGCAGGGAATCGTCGCCCCGGCCGAGGGCTTCGAACAGAAGCGCCACCACGCCCTGCGGCAGGCACTGTATTTCCGCAAGCCCCTTTTCGGCCAGCCGCAACCCGCTCTTGAAAGTTTCCACATGTCCCGTAATGATGCGGCGGCAAAGGCCCTCCTGCATGAGTTCCTCCACCGAACCGGGGGCAATACCCCGGCCGCCCTGGCCACCCGTACACATGACAGTGAGGTCCCGCGGATGACCGCTGGCTTCAAAGGACTCGCGAATCGCCCAGTACAGGATGGATGGCCGCTGGTTGCCTCCCAATCCGGAGGTGGCCACTGTCGCGCCGTCCGGAATGAGTTTCGCCGCCTCGCGCGCACCCATAAACTTGGGGTTGCCGGGAAGGTGGAATGCATAGGCGCTGTCGTGGCGGTTCCACGTGAGCCGGACTTTTGCCATGATCGCAAGATAATGGGCTTTCGCGACGATATTCATGGGATGCTCCGTTCTTGGGCAAATGCCGACAGCCGATTCATGCCAATACTCCATGGTGGAGGGAGGAAGCTTTTCTTGCCGCTATGGCAGACACCAGAACGCCGTTGGCGGCAAACCGCCACGAAGCCCGAAAACTGCGCCGGCACCAACAATGCATATTGGTATGACAAATTTTTCCGTACAGGCCCGTATATTACTATATTTTGAGGCAGCAGACAAAAATTGGTAAGGCCACATGCATTTCTATATAATCCTTCCTGCGATATAGAATAAGTCGGCTTCCCGATTTTGTCAGAATTCGAGCGGGATATGCGTTCCGTGACAAGGAGAAAACGTGAAAGTCGCAGTCTTAATAAAGCGGGTGCCCGACACGGCATCGGAACTGGCAGTGGCGGGGGACGGCAAGTCCGTGGCAACCGGCGGTCTGAAGTTTGTCATGAGTCCCTATGACGAACATGCGGTGGAATTGGCCATCAAGCTCAAAGAATCCCACGGGGCGGAAGTGGTCGTGCTCAGTGCCGGCCCGCCGGAGGCCAGGGAGATCATCCGTTCGGCCCTGGCGATGGGCGCCGATTCGGGGGTTCTGGTGGAAACCGGCCAGGCGGGCGATTTGGGATGCCGGGGTGTTGCGCGGTTGCTTGCGTCCGCACTGGCCGGGATTGGGGCCGACCTCGTTGTGGCGGGCAAACAGGCGGTGGACGACGATGCCGCGCAGGTGCCGGAACGGGTGGCGGAACTGATGGGCATACCCCACGCCTCGGTCATCACACGTTTCGAACTCAACGGAACAACGGCAACGGTGGACCGCGAGGTAGAAGGCGGTCAGTACACGCTGGAGGTGGCGCTGCCCGCGCTGTTTACAACACAGAAGGGCATCAACACGCCGCGGTATCCCACGCTGCCCAACATTATGAAGGCGAAAAAGAAGGAAATACACGAAATCCCGGCGGCACAGCTCGGCGTCGCCGCGGACAGCCTGTCCGCCCAGGTCATCACCGAGTCGATGAGCCTGCCCCGGCAGCAGCGGCTGTGCCGGGTAATTGAAGGGGACGGCGGCCAGCGCGTCAAGGAACTGGTTCGGGTCCTTCGCATGGAGGAAAAGGTGCTGTGAAGAAGGAGAGAATTCAGGAGTCAGAAGGGAAGACAAGGCAGACAAGGCAGACAGGCGCTAACCTTGCACACGGGAACGGCCTCTTTTGGAGTGCGGTGGCAACGACACCGCTTTGGCTGCGAGCCTGTAATGACCGGCACTCTGGTGCACATACAGCCAAAGCGGCGTCGTTGCCGCCGCACTCCATATTCCGTACATGCCCTGGCCGATCCTGTTAAACCTCAAATCTCAAATCTCAAATCCTGCTCCCTTCCCCCTAGACCCAAGACCCTGGACCCCAGACCCTCAGTGGAGTGTTTATCATGAGCGTTCTTGTACTGTTGGAACAGCGCGGCCGGTTGCGAAAATGCGCGTTCGAGGCGGCCAGTGCCGCGCGCGACATCGCCCGGGCCGCGGGGATGCCGCTCCATGCGGTGTATATCGGTCCGTCGCTCGCCGATGAGACGGCCGACCTGGCGGGACTGGGCATTGCCCGGGTCTTTGCCCATGAAAACGAGGCGTTGAAATACTATTCGAACGACGCCTATGTCGGCATCGTGGCGGGACTGGCGCGCGAACTGGGCGCGCAAATCGTTATGGGGCCTGCCTCCGCGCTGGGCAAGGAGCTGTGCGCGTCCGTCGCGGCGCGGCTGGATGTGGACCTCGTGCAGGACTGCGTGTCCTGCGCATGGGACGGAGGTCTGACCGCAGTCAAGCCGCTATATGCGGGCAAGGTCCTTTCCACGGTCCGCGTCACGGGCAATCCGGCCATGGTCTCGCTGCGGCCCAATGTCGTGTCCGTTGTTCGCGACGACTCGCCGGTGCCGGAAATTGAGCGCCGCCCGATGCCCGAGCTTTCCCTGCGCCCGGTGCTCAAGTCCGTCGCCGAAGCGGCGGCGGGCGTGGTGGAACTGACCGAGGCCAAAGTGGTTGTGTCCGGCGGGCGCGGTCTGGGCGGCCCCGGGGGCTGGCCTGTGTTGCAGGCGCTGTGCGACGTGCTGGGCGCGGCGCTGGGCGCGAGCCGCGCGGCGGTGGATTCGGGCTGGATTCACCACAGCCACCAGGTGGGCCAGACGGGCAAAGTGGTTTGTCCGGACCTGTACATCGCCTGCGGCATCTCGGGCGCGATCCAGCACCAGGCCGGCATGCGGCCGTCGAAGCTGATCGTGGCCGTCAACAAGGACCCGGCAGCACCCATTTTCAGGGTTTGCGACTATGGCATCGTGGGCGATTTGTACGAGATCGTGCCGATGCTGACGCAGGAACTGAAGCAGACACTCTAAAGTGGGCGCGGCATCCTGCCTCTTCTACTTTGAACGCATGGAAGTATTCTCCTGATGATAACCCTTCCGGAAAAGATTGTCTTTGCCCTGATTCTCGCGGGCTCCATGGCATGGTTCGCCTGGCGGATTGGCATGCTGGTGCGCCTTGTGCGCATGGGAAAGCCCGATCCCGACGACCGCTTCGGCAATCCCGCCGGGCGTGTTGCCGGCGTGTTCATTGACGTGTTCGCGCAGCGGCGCGTCTTCCGCAAGCCCTTCGTCGGCCTCTTCCACCTCTGCATCGTGTGGGGTTTCTTTGTCTTTGCGGTCAACACGGTGAACCACTTTGCCGGGGCCTTCCTTCCCGGTTTCGACCTCTTGGGAAACACACGAATTTCCCTCTGGTACACCGCCCTGGCCGACGTGTTTGCCGTCCTTATCATCATCGGCGTGCTCGGCCTGGCGTTCCGCCGTCACGTGCTGCGCCCGGCGGGCCTGACCCGGCCCTCGGCCGAGTCGGTGCTGGTGTTCACGTTCATCGGCGGCGCGATGGCGGCCTATTTGCTGGACAGCGCCGCACACATCGCGATGGGCTTGATCCCCCATCCCGAATACCACGTGGCCGCATCCCTGATTGCGGCGGGTCTTGCCCGCTGGAACGAACTGCTGCTGCGGGTTGCCGCCCACGCGGCATGGTGGTGCGACAGCATCACCCACCTGGTGCTTGTGGCGTTGATTTGCATGCCGACCAAGCATCTGCATTTGCTGGCCGGACCCGTCAACCTTGCATTCCGGCGGACCCGTCCGCGCGGGCAACTGTTGAAGATGAATCTGGAAGCGGAGGACGCCGAATCCTTCGGCGTTTCGAAGATTGAGGACTACACTTGGAAGCAGAATCTGGACCTGCTCGCCTGCATCGAATGCGGGCGCTGCCAGGACTACTGCCCCGCGCACAACACGGCCAAGCCGCTGAGCCCCAAGCGGCTCATTGTCGGCCTCAAGCATCATTTGCTGGGGGACGGGCCGGCACTGCTGAAAGCAACGGGGGAAGCGGAACGCCCCGCGACGGCGGAACTGATCGGCGGCGTGGCCGACGTGGACGCCGTCTGGGCCTGCACAACCTGCGCGGCCTGTGTCGAGCACTGTCCGATGGGGATAGAGCATATCGACAAGATCGTGGACATGCGGCGGCATCTTGTGCTCATGGAGGCCCGGTTCCCCGGGCAGGCCGACGGCGCATTCCGCAACATGGAAACGGCGGGCAATCCGTGGGCCTTTCCGCCGGCATCACGGGCCGGGTGGGCGCAGGGGCTTGACGTGCCGCTCATGTCGGACAAGAAGAAGGCGGACGTGCTGTTCTGGGTGGGATGCAGCGGGTCCTACGATGACCGCTGCAAAAGCATCTCCGTGGCCGTCGTCACAATCCTGCGCGCCGCGGGCGTCGATTTCGCGATTCTTGGTCCGGAAGAACGCTGCACCTGCGAGAGTGCAAGACGCCTTGGCAACGAGTATCTGTACCAGACGGCGACGCGGGAGATTGTGGAAACGCTGGGCAAGTATGAGTTCAGGCGGATACTGACCGCATGCCCCCATTGTTTCAATACCTTCGCCAACGAATACCCCGCCTTCGGCGGGCAGTACGATGTCGTGCATCACGCATCCTTCATCCGGGAGCTTGTCGAGGGCGGGAAACTTTCCCTCAACGGGCTGGCCGGCGAAAACGCCCCCGTGGCGGTGCATGACTCCTGTTACCTCGCCCGGCACAACGGCATCATTGAAGCGCCCCGTGCGGCGCTGAAGGCCGCGGGCCGGACGCTGGTGTCCGTGCCGCGCGAAGGCGGGAAGGCCTTCTGCTGCGGTGCTGGCGGCGGCCGCATGTGGCTGGAAGAGACCATTGGCGACCGGATTAACGGCATCCGCGCAAAGGAACTCGCCGACACGGGCGCGAAGACTGTCGCG
>CAZOMH010000046.1:2208-13588 GCA_964580415.1 uncultured Nitrospirales bacterium | reverse complement strand
GGAGGAGTGAAGTCTTTTTCACGACCCACTGGGGCGTGTTCTGTCTGAACGGTGACGGGACGCCGCGCTGGGAAAAGCTTACCGGCGATGATTTCAAAGCCACCGTTATTATAGGTGACGCCGAGGGGGACGGCGCGCCCGAACTCTACACGATGTCCGCCGATGACGATTACCTGTGGCGGATCGACGCGCGCACGGGAGCGGTGGCGTGGAAGACGCCGCTGGCCGGCGGGGCGGACGCCTACAACGGTTCCGCGCCGGCGCTGGGCGACATTGACGCCGACGGTGCGGAGGAACTGGTGGCGGCGGACAACCTGGGGCACGTGTATGCGCTGGGCGCGGACGGCGTCATTCGGTGGGTCTTCACCGCGTGCAAGCCCGCGCATGCGGCCATATCGCTGGGCGATGTTGACGGTGACGGCAGGGTTGAGGTGCTCGCCGCGGGCGGCGACCACAACCTGTACTGCCTCGACGGAACCGGCCACGAGAAGTGGCGCTTTGAGACGGGATTGCGCCTCGTGCATCCCGCGACCATTGATGACGTTGACGGGGACGGCAAGACGGACCTGCTTTTGTGCGGCTGCGATCACCTGCTGCGCTGTCTGAACACCAACGCCCGGTATGACACCGCGCTGATTCCCTGGTCCTCACGCCGCTTTGACGCAGCCCAAACCGGCGCCCCTTTCGGCAAACGCGGTCCCGTCCAAACGAAGGTCGAGGTTGCGCAGTCGTTGTTCGATTTTGGCGGGTTTGAACAGGGCAAGGTGCGCAACGGACTGGAGCAGTTTGATCCCGACAGCCCCTTCCGGGACCAAATCCCGCGCCGTCCGCGCGGATGGAAATGTTCCACCCCGGACGCCGAATGGGGCATCGTTGACAAAGCGGACGGTTGCGGGAAGTGCCTGCAAACGAAAGGTTTCTGCGAGGTGGTTTCGGATTATGCGCCCCTGCCCGCGGGCCTGCGCTCGGTTTCGGCGTCGGTGGACGGCGGTGCGGGCGCGGTGCGGGCGGAGCTTCGCTGGCTCGGCGACGCGGGCGTCATTGGCGCCGCACCGCTGGAGTACCAGAGCGAGGCCGCCGGATGGCATTCCTATTTCCTTGCGGACACGGTGCCGCCGCGCGGCGCGCGCAGCGCGGCCATGGTGCTGCATTCGGAAGGTCCGGATTCGCGGTGGGACAACGCGCGCATTATGGGCAAACTGCTGGTGTCCGCATCGACCATGGTGCTTGTCAACCAGGCCGGTTATGACTGCGGCGCGCCGAAGCACTTTGTGGTGCAGTCCAACGTCGCGGCAAAAGACGCGGCCTTTGTGCTGCTGCGCGGGGACGGTTCGGTGGCGCACGAGGGCACGCTGACCCGCGCCGGCCGCATCACCGGCGCATACGGACAGGACTGGGGCCATGAGTATTACGGCGGCGACCTGACCGCCTTCAATACGCCCGGATGCTACCGCATTCGCGCAACGCTGAACGGGGTGACTGCTGAATCCTGGCCGTTTGAGATAGGCGAGAACCGGTTGTGGAATGCCGCCGCGCGGCCCGCATACCGTTTCTTCTGGTACCAGCGCTGCGGGGAGGCAATCCCCGGTTTTCACGGTGCCTGCCATCTCGACGACGCGGTGGGCCCCGACGGCAAGACCGCGCGGGACGTGTCCGGCGGCTGGCACGACGCGGGCGACTATAACAAGTACCAGAACGCGCCCTACGTGATCGGTCTTGCCCGCGCCTATGGCGCGCAGGCGGGGGCGTTTGACGTGATCAAGCCGGACGGCGAGGACGGATTCCTGGACGAAATCCTTTGGGGTGGCGCGCATGTGCGGCGCATGATTACCGAGGACGGCTCCGCCTTCGGCTCCATCACCAGCGGCTATGGCTTCTGGGGACCGCCGGAACTGGAAACGGACAACCTCCCCGGCACGGGCGACGAGCGCCCCGCCTCCGCAGTGCGCGGTGACAATCCCGACGATCATCAGGCCGCACTGGCACGCATCGCGGTATTGCTGCGTGACAGGGGCCAAACCGAGGTCGCCGAGTGGACCGAACCCGCTGCGCGCAGTCTCGACTACGCCCTCGCACAGGGTCACCGCGGTCTCGCCCAGTTAAGCACGGCCACGGACCTCTTCCGCGCAACGAATGGCCCGAAATATGATGCGCTGGCGAAAGAGTTGTTTACCGTACTCGCTCCCAGGCCGGATCAGGAACCGTCGCTGGCGCTCGTGGATGTCGTGCGCCGCTATGACGAGACCTTCGAGGAAGATCACGCCGCCGTGTTGAGGGCCATGCTGGTCACCAAGGCTGAAGCGCTGCTGAAACTGGCCCAGAACCCTTTCGGCGTATGCACCTTCGGTCCGCCCGAGAAACCGAATTTCTTCAACACCCCCGCCGACAAAGGAGGGTGGCATGTGGGCACAAGCAGTTATCTTTTTGAATCGGCCACGCTTGTGGCGCTGGCCGACCAGTTTGCCCCGGACCCGCGTTACAAACAGTTCGTATACGACCAATTCAACTGGACCCTGGGAATGAACCCGTTCAACCTGAGCCTGATGGAGGGCGTAGGCAGCGCCTTTCTGCCGACGTACCACAACCGCATTGTGTTCGCCGGTGTGAAACGGGGTGCTGTGCCCGGCAGTCTGGTGAACGGTGTGACCTGGCGGGCCGTGGGCGATGACCGGCCTTTTGTGGACACCAACGGCACCGACATCCCGGCCTACGAATCCAACGAGTGCTGGCTGCCGCACAACACAGCGTTTCTGAATGCACTCGCCAACCTCATGCGCGCGCACACCGGGAGCGTCGGGCCTGCCGCGGCGAAGCTCTCCGGGCGCAGCCTGGGCGTCCTGACGGCCGATGACCTGGTAAAAACCGTGAACACAAAATAGACAATCCTGCAAAAGGTGGACAGCAACGATATGGGCGACATATCCAATCATGCGGTTCTTCGTGCGGGCCGTGGGGTGTTCCGCATCCTGCAGGTCACCGATATCCACGGCGACGAGTGCGAGAACGACAATGAGCACACGCGGGCGGATATTACCGCGATGGTGCATGGATGGCGGCCCGACTTCATCGCCGTCACGGGCGATCTGTGGTGTTCCGATACGAACCCCGAGACCGCGCCGATGTGGATGACGCGCGAACTGCGTTTCTTCGGCGGGCTGGGCGTGCCCTGGGCCTTCATCCCGGGCAACCACGACTATATCCCCGATTGGGATACGGTTCACGCGCGTATCGCCGCCGCGCCAAACGCAGTCGCGCCGCAGGGCAACGGACGGGGCGCGTTTCGCGTGGAGATTGTCTTCGGGCAACCAGGAGTCTCCTGGCCCGCGTGGGATGTGTTCTTTCTCAACTCCGGCGCGGCGTGGCACGTACCGGAGGATTTGGAATGGTTCGTGGAGGAATCGGAGCGGCTTACACGGACGCGCGAGTGCATCGTGCCCGCGATCATGTTTTCTCACATTCCGCTTGGCGACCACCAACAGGCCGTGGACGAGGGCCGCGCGCGCGGCATTGTGCTGGAGGAGGCGCGCGGATGGGGCGACGATGACCGCCGCGGTGCTGAAATGGTCAGGCGACGCCGAAACGTCCGGGCCTGTTTTTGCGGGCACTTCCACCGGAACAACTACTGTTTCGAGGACCAGGAAATGCTCTGTGTTGCCTCCCGCGCAACCGGCTACGGCGGTTATGGACACGACACGACACCCAAGGGCGGCACCCTGATAGAATTGGGACTCGAATCGAAACAGGTTTCCTTCATGACGGTATTCGCCGACGGCGCAACATGGACCCCGCAGGAGCACGGATGACATGGGACGAGTGGAGCACGATTTTGATTTCTTCTGCAACGGCTGCGGGCACACCGGCCCGGTCGGCAAACCGTTCACCTGTCCGGAGTGCGGCGAACCCATGAGCCTGCGTTCCCACGCGCCGTTTACGGACATGGAATTGCGCCAGTCGCCCCGGTCCATGTGGCATTACTTCCGAATGCTTCCCATCGGGCGGAGCGACCACGTCATTTCCCTGGGCGAGGGCGCGACGCCGCTCGTCATGGCCCCGCGCCTGGCGGGGCGCTACGGTCTGGGCGAGGTGCGCGTCAAGAACGAAATGGCCAACCCCACCGGTTCCTTCAAGGACCGCCAGATATCCGTGGGTATCAGCCACGCTTTCGAAACCGGATGTGACACCGTTGCCGTGGTGTCTTCGGGGAATGTGGGTGTGGCGACGGCGGCCTATGCGGCGCGCGCCGGGATGCGGGCCGTGCTGTTCATGCACGGCCATGCGGGGGCGGGCAAAATCGCGCAGGCCGCCGCGTACGGCGCCACTGTGCTGCGCATCGGCACCCCCGCGCCAAGCGAGGCCTTCCGCCTCTGCCTCGAAGCCTGCGAAAAATGGGGATGGGCGCATCTGTCCACCGCGGGCATGTACGAGCCCTGGAACGTGGAGGGCGCCAAGACCATCGCCTACGAACTCTGGCAGCAGTACAATTGCGAACTGCCCGAGTGGGTGGTTGCGCCCGTGGGCGGCGGCGGGCTGCTCGGCGGCATCTGGCGCGGCTTTCTCGACCTCGTGCGCCTGGGTCTCATCGAAAAACCGCCCCGCCTCGCGGGCATGCAGGCCGCGGGCTGCGCCCCCTTCGTGCAGGCCTTCGACGAGGGAACACCTTTCCTGGAAACACTCAAGCATCCCTGGCCCAATCCAAAAACAGTTGCCGGGGGTATCGCCGACGATATCATCTTCGACGGCCACACGGTCCTGCCCGCCGTGCGCAGCACAAACGGCACGGCCATCGCCGTCGATGATCCGGCCATCGAGGAGGGCGTGCATATTCTTGCCCGCGACGAAGGACTGCTCTGCGAACTTACCTGCGCCGGCGTGGTCCCCGCGCTGGCCCATCTTCCCGGCGCAAACAAGGACACCCGCGCCTGCTGCGTGGTCACCGGAAACGGCCTCAAGGAAATGGAATACCACCGGAAACAGGCCGCCGAACCGGTTTGCATCCCGCCGACACTGGACGCCGTGGCGAAGGCCGTCGGAAAGGCGTAAGCGCGTGGTGCCGCGCCACGGAACACAGGGCCTTCAGCAGTCCTGATTCTCCGGCTCAGGACTCTTTCCTTCCAAAGCCCGGACTCCGTCGCCAGAGCGTGCGGGGATGCTGCGGTGAAAAACAGGCACCGGCTGCTCTCCCAAACGGCACCGGTGCTGGAGGAACCGGCCTGTCCGGCGGCCATTCCTCCGGATTGCAGGCCCGTACCGGCATCCCGAAGTGGTGAAATCGGAGTAATCCGCAGCGCCGTCACCCGCGGCCCAAGGTCTGCCCGCGCCGCAATTTCACGGAATCGGTTGCGCCACCGGGGGTGGGCGTGCCACACTTGTGTTCATGCCGCGCCTTCTTCGGGGTTCGGCGTATGGCTTCGCACCAGCGGCAATCCCTGAAATGCGGACGGCGGCCCGGATGCCGGTGTTGCAAAGACGAACCGGCGGACGGGGCGGGTTATCCGCTTTTTGGCACGCACACAGGAACGGTACAGTGGCTTCACAACTCGGCATGATAATCAAGAACGGATACCGGGTGGCCCATGTGGTCGCGACCCGGCAGCTTGGTCTTGCTCCGCGATATATGCCTATCATGCTTATGTTTATAACGGACAAATGCAACCTGCGCTGCAGGATGTGCGGGGTGTGCGAACTGGAACGGGACCGCAGCGCGGAGAAGGAACTTTCCACGGAGGAGTGGTTCGGCGTCATTGATGCGGCGGAGCGCCTGGGCACCACGCTGGTTTCCATCAGCGGCGGCGAGCCGCTGATGCGCGCCGACCTGTACGACATGATCCGCCATGCGCACGGCAAGGGGATGACGGTTCACATATGCACCAACGGCACGCTGATGAACGCCGACAGGGCGGTCAAACTGCGCGATTCGGGCGTGTCCACCGTGTCGATCTCGGTGGAGAGCCCGCGCGCCGAGGTGCATGAGCATTTGCGCGGAAAAGGAACCTTCGTGCCCGCGCTCGGGGCCATCAAGATGCTGCGCGAGACGGCGCCGGACATACGTGTGGGCATCAACTACCTGATCACGCGCCAAAACTACAAGAACATGGCCGAAATGGTCGAGTTTGCCGAATCGCTGGGCGTACACCAGATTAAGTTTGCGCCCATCCACACCAACCTGCTGCACCGGCTCAAGCACATCGAACAGTACGCCGACCTGCTGTTCACCCGGGAGAACATGCACGATCTGGAAGAACAGGTGAAACTGCTGAGCGACGCCTGCGCCAAAAGCAGCCTGCTTACCACCTCCACCACATTCTTTTCCGGCATTGCCGATCTGTACAGCACGCCCCATGCGTTCCGCTGCTATGCGGGTTGGGCGGCGGTGGCCGTCGGGCCGACCGGTTTGGTCACGCCCTGCGCCGACATGGACGGAAGCCTGTCGGTGCGGCAAAGGCCGCTCGACGAGATTTGGCGCAGCCGTGAATTTCACGAACAGCGCAAATGCGTGCAATCCTGCGACAGTGCCTGCTGGGACACGACGAACACCGAACTGAGCCTGCGGCTGCGGCCCACCGCGCTGGCCGGCGAATTCTTGCAGAACTGGCGCGACATAAAATTCTACTTTGGCGGGAAGAAATAACCATGTGGCTGATTCCCAGGCGCTGGCCCGACACGGCGGACAATGAAGTGCGGCTGCTCCGCGCGGCATGTGAAGACCCGGGCGCGGCCGACCACGCGGTTACGGCCCGGTGGGAAAAGTGCGTGGCGGACTTTGTGGGCATGCCCCATGCCGTTGCGGTGAATTCGGGCCGGTTGGGCATGCGGCTCATCATCGAGCACCTGAATACGGGCGGCGGTGACGAGGTCATCGTGCCCGCCTACACACTCAAAGACTTGCTGCCGCTTATCCAGAATACCGGGGCCCGGGCCGTGCCCGCGGACATCGACCCCAACACGCTCAACGTTACCGCCGACTCCGTGGCGGCGCGCATCACGCCGAACACGCGCGCGGTTGTCGTGCTGCACGCCTTTGGCGCGCCCGCGCCGGTGGACGCCATTGCGGCCCTTGCGAAAGAAAAGGACATTCCGGTCATTGAGGACTGCGCCCATTCGCTTGGCGCCACGCTCAACGGCCGTCAGACGGGTTCTTTCGGCCATGCGTCTTTTTTCAGTTTTGAGCCCACCAAACCCGTGAACACCTACGGCGGCGGCATGGTTGTCACCGGCGATCCGGAACTGGCGCAGTTTGTGCGGGACCGGGTGGAGAAGCTGCCCCTCGACGCCGCCACACTGGTAAAGAAGGCCGCCACCACGCAAAAAGAAAAACTCCTCACCGGCACCGGGCTGGCCCTGCCGCTGCTGCTGCTGCTGGCCTTTCCGAGGGGCAAGGCGCTGGTGAGCCGCGCCTACCGCGGCGCGCAAACCGTGCCTTCCGGCGGTGCCCGGTATCATCCCGCGCAGGCGCGCATGGGTATGGCGCGGCTGGGCACGCTGCCCGGACGGCTCGCGGCGCGGCGGCGCAGCGCCGCACTGTTGAAGTCGCTGCTGGACCCGTCCGTCCGCGTGCAGGAGCTGCTCCCCGGCGCCGAGTCCACCTGGTACTTTTTTGTGGTTGTTTTGCCGAAGGGCGCGGCCGCGATGCGCGCGCCGCTGCTGGCCCGGCACGGTGTGGACGTTGCCATCGAGGAGGAAATCGCCGATGAATGCGCGCGCATTCTCGGCCGCGACGATTGTCCCGGCGTGGCGGGTGTTTATCCCAACGCCGCGGCCCTGCCCATGTTCGATGACATCAGCGGGGGGGAGGTGCGGCGCGTTGCCGCCGCGGTGAACCGGCTGGTGCGATGATGTTTCCCCTGCTCAACAGTCTTGCCGTGGTCATGGTGACCGCGGCCGTGGTGACGGTCATCTTCCACCGGCTGCGCCAGCCGGTGCTGCTTGGCTACATTCTTGCGGGCGTGATCGTCGGTCCCTATGCTTTTGAAACGCCCATTCTTTCCGACGAGGAATCGATCCGCACCCTGGCCGATCTCGGTGTCGTGTTTTTGCTGTTCAGCCTCGGGCTGGAATTCAACCTGCGCCGTCTCGCGCGCGTGGGGCTCAGCGCGGGACCGGCGGCCGCCATGGAAATATCGCTCATGGTGTGGCTGGGGTACAACATCGGCCGCCTCTTCGGCTGGGATGCGATGGACAGCGTGTTTCTCGGCGCGATGATGTCCATTTCATCCAGCATGGTGATCGTCAAAGTGCTTTCCGGCATGGGCCGGAGCCGCGAGCCCTTTGCGGACATGATGTTCGGCATCCTCGTCTTCGAGGACATTCTTGCGGTGGCCATGCTCGGCCTGCTCTCCAGCGTGGCCATGACGCACGCCGTCGATTTTATGGCCGTGGCCGAAACGCTCGGACGGCTGGGCATGTTTCTCGTGATCATGCTTGTTGCCGGGCTGCTGGCGATTCCGCCGCTGTTGCGCTACGTGGGCCGCTTCAAAAACAACGAGATGCTGCTGATCACCGTGCTGGGCGTGTGCTTTACCGCATCGCTGCTTGCCATGGAAACCGGCTTCAGCGTCGCGCTCGGCGCGTTCATTGCCGGGGCCGTTGTTGCCGAGGCGCCCGACCGCAGGCGCATTATCACACTCATCGAGCCGGTGCGCGACCTGTTCAGCGCCATCTTCTTTGTCACCGTTGGCATGATGATCGACCCCGCGCGGATATTCCAGCACCTCGTGCCCATTCTGGTTATCGCCGCCGGAGTCGTTGCCGGCAAGACCGCCACCTGCACGCTGGGCGCGCTGCTCACGGGGTCCTCGCCCCGGACCGCCATCCACGTGGGCGCGGGCATGGCCCAGATTGGCGAATTCTCCTACATCATCGCCGCGCTCGGCCTGTCGCTCCATGTTATTGACGGCGCACTCTACCCGATTGCCGTGTCGGTGTCGGTGCTGACCATTTTCCTGATGCCCTTCCTGCTTCGGAACGCCGACCGGATGGCGACGCTGCTGGAACGGAAGGCTCCGCCGCCGCTGGTGGCGACCATGATGGCTTACGGAGAATGGGTGTCCATGCTGCGGCGGACAACCCCTGTGGCCGACCAGGTGCGCCTCATTCTGCGCCGGTCGCTGCTTCAGATACTGCTGAATCTTATCATCGGTTCGGGCATGTTCGTCGGAGCGGCCGCGGTGGCGCTCCGGCTTGAAGAGCAAAAGGGGTGGTGGACCGAACTGCCCGACTGGACCGGCGGCATCGGCACGCTCTGCTGGTTCGGAGCGCTGCTGGCCTCGCTGCTGCTGCTGATTGCGGTGTTCCGCAAAATCCAGGCGGTGGGCATGATCCTTTCCGAAATGGCCATATCCTCCGATGTTGCGCGGAATGCGTCCGTGCCCTACCGCACCATCGTGGCCAACACGGTGCTCATCCTGGGCACGCTGGTCATCTGCGCATGGCTGCTCATGGTGAGCGCGCTCATCCTGCCGCCCTGGCCCATGCTGTCGTTCCTGGGCGGCGTGGCCATCCTCGTCGCCGTCGCATTGCGCGCGTCCTTTATCCGGCTTTATGCGCGCGGCCAGGTGATGCTGCGCGACATGTTTTCCAAACCGCTCGAATCAACCGATCCGGGCCTCTCTTCGGCGGTGCAGCCCATTTTGCAGAAAGCCGGCCTGTCCATGGTCGCGGTTCCCGGCGGTTCCCCCGTGCAGGGGCGTTGTATCGGTGAACTGGACCTGCGCGCCCGCACCGGCGCCAGCGTGATCGGCATCGAGCGCGCCGGTTCGCACATTGTCAACCCCGGACCGGACGAGGCGCTTTGCGCCGGCGACGGCGTCATGCTCATCGGAAGTCCGGGCCAGCTCCGCGCGGCGCGCGAACTGCTGGAGAAGGGCAACGGCGGGTGACCGGAAATTCCGGACGGGCGGGGTGGATTTCTACTGCACAAAATACACCCTGCCGCTTCTGCCGAGAAGGCAGTCGCTTCAGATCGGGCCTAAAATCAGCGATGAAGGAGGTGCGGGCCGTCGGCGTCTTGCACCCGCGTCAGTTTGACTTGGTTTCCGGTGCAGCAGCCGCCGCAGCCGGTGTGGCCGGCGCTTTGGCGGCGGGTGCGGCCGGTGCCTCGGTTGACACGGCGGCGGCGGTGGCGGAAGCCGGGGGGGCGTCAGCCAGCTTCGGCAGGGGGTCGGAAGCGCTTGCCGTGCGAATCTTGATGTTGCGGTAGGTGATGTCGCTGCCGTGGTCCTGCAGCGCAATCAGCCCCTCCAGCGGCAGTTGTGCGTAGGGCGTGGAAAACTTGCCGAGGGGCGCGGTCAACTGGGCAAAGTCGGTGTCGATGACGCGCCAGCCGTTGACGCTCACGGTCACCCTGGTGCCGCGCGTGGAGATGTCGTAGGCGTTCCACTCGCCGATGGGCCGGGCCATGTTGAACATGGGTGTGACCACGTCGTAAATCGAGCCGGTGCCGGTCTTGCCGGCGGGCCAGCCGTAGTCGCCGCACACCTGCACCTCAAACCCGCGCAGCGCCGACTCGTCCTTCGGCACGCGCAGGAACACGCCGCTGTTGCCGTGCATCTGCGGGCTCAGGATGGCGAAGGGAATCATGGTCCACCAGGGCGTCTCGCCGAACTTGAACTCCACGTGCAAATCGAAATCGCCGTAGGTCTGTTTGGTGAAGGTGGCGTACTTCAGGCTGATGAAAGGATGCGGACTTGCCGGAATATGCAGTGTGCCGTTGCGCACCTCGAAGGTCTGCGCTCCCGAGAGGTCCTTCCACTGCGCGGCGTTGTCGGCGCTGAGCAGATCGGTCCAACCGGCCCCTTCCGGCGCGGCGGTGAGTTTTCCCGCCGGTTTGGGTTTCCACGGCTCGAAATACTCGACCGCGGCAACGGCATAGGCAATGAGCACCAGCACCATTACCGGCGCCAGCACCAGACGAATCGGCCAGGTAAGCAATCTCAACACGGCTGGAACCTCCTTGTTCGCCGCCAAATATACACCCTCGCGGGGCGCGCCTGCATTATCCTTCGGTTTTCAGTGCGGCGTTGAGCGTGTATGCCTTGCCGGCTTCGGCGGCAAATTCGGCCGTCTTGTCGCCGCAGCGCACCGCGCAGCGGCCGCCCGTCTTGGACAGAATCCTGGCAGAAACGAGTTTGCCGTCCTTCCAGGCAATGTCCACTTCGAACGCGCCGCGCGCGCACAGACCCCTGACGCTTCCCGAGGCCCATGCGGCCGGAAGGGCGGGCAGCAGCTCAATCTCGCCGTTCTGGCTTTGCAGCAGCATTTCGGCAACGGCGGCTGCCGCGCCGAAATTGCCGTCGATTTGGAAGGGCGGATGGTCGTCAAAGAGGTTGGGGCGGGTGCATTTGGCGAACAGCGCCTGGAGGTTTTCCCAGGCCTTGTTGCCCTC
>CAZOMH010000046.1:0-2198 GCA_964580415.1 uncultured Nitrospirales bacterium | reverse complement strand
CTCGGCCAGGCGCGCCCAAAAGTTGATGATCCATGCCCGGCTCCAGCCGGTGTGCCCGCCGCCGTTGGCCAGACGGCGTTCCAGCGACGTGCGCGCCGCTTTGGCCAGGTCGGGCGTGCCGCGCAGCGTGAACTCGTGACCGGGGTGCAGACCGTACAGGTGCGACATATGCCGGTGGCCCGGTTCCTGTTCGTCGTAGTCCTCCATCCATTCCTGCAACTGGCCGTACTTGCCAATCTGCGGCGGCACCAGTTTGCCCTTCGCGTTTGCGACCTCCCCGCGGAAGTCTTCGTCCACGCCAAGGATTTCGGACGCCTCGATGCAGTTGCCAAAGAGGTTGGTCAGTATCTCCATGTCCATCGACGGGCCCATGCACACCTGTCCTTTCTGTCCGTCCGCGGTGATGAAGCTGTTCTCGGGCGAATTGGACGGCGCGGTGACAAGCCAGCCGTGTTTGGGTTCGGCGACCAGGAAGTCCAGGTAGAACCGTGCCGAGTCCTTCATCACAGGATAGACCCGCGCCAGGTAGTCGCGGTCCTGCGTGAACAGGTAGTGCTCGTAGAGGTGCTGGCAGAGCCACGCGCCCGCGCAGGTGAACTGGCCCCAGCCGGGATGCTCGCCCGGCGAGGTGAAGCCCCACACGTTGGAAATGGTATGCACCACCCAGCCGCGCGCCCCGTACTGCACCCGCGCCGTGCGTGCGCCCT
Organism: uncultured Nitrospirales bacterium; assembly: GCA_964580415.1. GTDB lineage: Bacteria > Hydrogenedentota > Hydrogenedentia > Hydrogenedentales > CAITNO01 > CAITNO01. The sequence goes on along the minus strand of CAZOMH010000046.1, from coordinate 1,491 downwards.
GCCCGCGCAATGACTGGATGAACGACAGGAACGGCTCATGGCATTCGGGCAGGTTGCCCACCTCGGCCGGCCAGTAGTTCATCTGGTCGTTGATGTTGTGGTGGTAGTCCGCGTTCCACGGTGCCTGGAAATGATCGCACCAGATGCCCTGGAGGTTGGCGGGAAGCGAACCCGGGCGCGACGACGAGATGAGGAGGTAACGGCCGTACTGGAAATAGAGCGCATCGAACCATGGATCGGCCTTGCCCGACTTGATGTTTGCGAGCCGCCCGTCCGTGGACGCGCCGGGTGTCGGGTCCGCGCCAAGGTCCACGCTGACCCGTTTGAACAGCGCCTGATAGTTGTCCGTGTGGCGCTTCTTGAGATCGTCGTATTTCAGGTTGCGCGCCCCGTCGAGCGCGGCCCTGCATTTCCCGGCCGGTTCATCACCGTAGTACTCCGTGGCTCCCGCCAGCAGCAGTGTGACGGCGTCGGCCTTGCGCACCGACAGGCGGCCGTCTTTCACCGAAACGTCGCCGCCCTCGTTGACCGCTGCAAGCCGCGCCGCAAAGGCCATGCCCCTGCCCAGCCATGCCCTGCCCGACATTGCGAGGTCATTGCCGTCCGCCGTCGCCTCCAGCCGCTCCTCTCTTTCCTCGCTCGTTTCAAAGGGCTCAATACGCGAGTTGTTCTTTCCCCGGCGCGAGCTGTTTTTCGGGTCCCGCTCCAGTCCCGCGTCAAAACTGATTTGGCCCGGCTTGTCCGCCGTGAGCCGCAGCGCGATGACCTGGTCCGCCGCGCTGCTGAACAGTTCCCTGTGGAACTTCACACCGTTCTGGACATAGTCCACCCGCGCCATGGCGGTGCCGAGATCGAGCCCGCGCGCGTACTCCGCGGGCGTGTCCCTGGCGTCGGCAAAGTGCATCCGCAGGTCGCCCAGCGGCTGGTAGGAACCATAGGCGGCATAGGCGCTTCCCGCCGCGCATGAGCCCGGACCCCTGCAGACCATGGACGCAATGGTGAGTTTCTGCGCCTCTTCAACCTTTCCCTCAAAGAGCAGCCGCCGCACCTCGGCCAGCGCCGCCGCCGATTTGGGATTGTCCGCATCCTGCGGCCCGCCCGACCACAGCGAATCCTCGTTGAGCTGGATGCGCTCGTCTTCGATGCCGCCGAAGATCATCGCGCCCAGGCGTCCGTTGCCGACGGGCAGCGCCTGCAGCCACTCCGCGGCCGGTTGCCTGTAGAGCAGTTCCAGCGGCGCGGCCGGCGTCTGCGCCGTCACCGGCGGCGCGCAGCACACCAGCGCCGCAGCGCCGAGAATGAGGGAATGGTACGACATGTTCGGGCCTCCTGATCGTGTTGTCCGCGGGATGCATTTCACCCCGGGACGCCTCCCGCTACTATACACACCGGAGGCTTTCGGTGCATCTCAGCGTCAGGTTTGGGACGCGACCCGCACTGTGGAGTGCCGAGCTGTTGCGGTCGCTCCACTTTTGAGTGCTGTGGCCATGC
>CAZOMH010000045.1:0-13652 GCA_964580415.1 uncultured Nitrospirales bacterium | reverse complement strand
TTCCGCCGTTGAGCGTTTTGAACCACTGGTACGTGGTCGGCGTGACACCGTCGGCAAACTCGGCCGTAAGCGTCATCGGGGCCGCATCCTTGTACAGGCGTCCGCCCACGGGCTGCGTTGTGTAATGCACAAGCGCTCCGACCACAACGCTGCGCGTGACCTGGGCCGTGTTCGTGCCGTCGCTCACGGTGTACGTGAGCACGTAGGTTTGCGGGGTGCCCGCATCGACGCTGCCGGTCACAACAATCGCCGCGCTCAGATCACCCTTGCACGGGTCGGACGCGGTCGCGCCCGGATCGGTGAACGTGCCGCCCTGCTGCACGCCCATGGGGCTCGTGCCGTTAAGCGCGATGGTGGGCACCGAGGTGTCCACGACGGTGACGGTGCGGGTGGCTGTCGTGACAATGCCGGTCAGCTTGTCCGCCACCGAGTAGCGGACCGTGTAGGCGCCGGGCGCGCCGGTATTGATCGGAAGGCCCTGCACGGTCATGTCGGAGGTGACATCCGTCGTCGGCCCGCCCGTGACCGTCTGGTCGCTGGCCGTGGCGCCGGCATCGGTGTACACCGCGGGACACTCGACGGTGACATCGCCGCCGTTGAGCGTAATCACCGGCGGCGGGTTGTCGTTGATGGTAAGCGTGTCATACGCCGTCTTGATATTGCCCGTGCTGTCCGAGGTTGTGTACTTGAGCGTCACTGAAATCGGATAGAGCGGTTCGGTGTTGAGCTTGACCGGGAAGGTCAGCGTCGTGCCGCCGTAGATCGGCACAACAGTGAAGCTCGACAGTTCCCCGTCGCACACGTCGTAGATGGTGTCAACGGCGGCCCTTGCCATGAGTTCGGTAAACGACGTCTCCTTGTACACCTGCGGCCCGGCGGGCAGCCCGATGAACTCCGGAGTCGCCGTGTCCTGCACGACGATGGTGCGCGACACCGGCGGCGCCGTGAATCCGTCATTGTCGGTCACATTGAATGTGACCGTGTAGGTGCCGTTCGCATGGATCGGCAGCGGCCAGTCGCCGGACACGGCAAGTCTGCCAATCAGATCGCCGTCTTCCGGATCGGTGGCGGTCACGCCCGCGATCAGGTCGTCATAGCCGAACTCCACGCCGCACTCGGCAATGACTGCGGCCGGTGTCACCGTGATGGTCGGGGAGTACACCACCTGTGCGGAGGCGCCGTACGGAATGGCCGTGCTCCAGTCCTGGCCCGGCAGCAGTGTGCCCGCTGTCTGGCCGCCGGCGCCTTCAAGAAGGCGCGCCGGACTCACGCCCGCGCTGGTCGTAACCTTCAACCCCACGCCGGTCCACGTCTTGGCTGTGTCGGTATTGCGGACCAGCACCTGCGGGAAGTTGTAGAAGTACAGCCGGTTGTCGTTTGGCAGGGTCATGCTCTTCACGCCGGTGTCCGCCGTCGTGGAGAACACCGACTTGTTCCAGTAGGTGGAATCCATCCATCCGGAAACATCGGCCGGCCCGGCGGCCAGTTCACCGATGATCGGCGTGTCCACCGGCTGCCCGCTTACCTGCACATACGGATTGGAACGGCGCAGAACGGCCTGGTTCCCCGTCCGGCCGCCGGCAAGACGGCTGCCCACGCCGTTTGGCGCGTTGTCGGTGAAATGGGAATAGTTGCCCGAGTTGTTGGAAATCATCGTCAGCATGCCGCGGTAGATGGGCAGCGTGGTGCTCGGCCCGTTCAAAGCAACAACCGTGCCGGGCGTGGTGCCCTTGGCCTTGACGAGCGTTCCCTGCAGTTTCAGGGTTCCGGGAATGCCGGCGCCACCGGCGCCGCCCGCCGCGCCGCTGCCGCCCGCGCTGCCGGAACCGCCGCCGCCGCCGACACCGGATGCGCCGCCGTTGCCGCCGCCGCCGGACTGGGCGCTGTGCGCCCACTGGGCGGCCCCGCCGGAGGCGCCGGAGAATTGGGCTGTACTACCCGCCGCGCCTGCGGAACCTGCGGTGCCGGAAAGGCCGGCCACCGCCGCGCCCACCGTGCCGGCGGAAATATCCACCGTACCCGAGAAGTAGTTGATGCCGAGCGCGCCAAGGATCACGGCGCCGCCGCCGTTGGCGCCGACACCACCGGCACCGCCGCTGCCGCCGTTGCCGCCGCTGCCGCCGCTGCCGCCCCTGCCTTGGGCGGGTGTTCCGGTTGCTGTTGCGCCCGCGCCGCCCGTCGGTGCCGACCCCGGCCAATCGGGCCAACTGGGCAGAACCGCATACTGGCTGTTGGCCGCTATGGCGCCGAGGCTGCCCGCAACGGGGTCATTCCCGCGGCCGCCGCCGCCGCCTGCGCTGCTGCCGGCAATGCGCGTGCGCCAGCGCGTTTCATAAACAGCGCCCTGCTGTGCTTCATCGCTGCCGCCGCCGCCGCCGCCGCCGCCGCCACCACCGCCGCCGCCGCCGCCGCCGCCGCCGCCGCCGCCGCCGCCGGTGCCGCCGCCGCCGCCGCCGCCCGCAGGCCCGGCGAGCAGCGTCAGCTTGCTCACGGTGTCTGTGGCCGCCGGGCTGTATTCAGCGAGACCGCCAACGCCGCCGGTCGCGCCGACGCCGCCGGCTGCCGACACGGCCGTCACAGTCGATCCGGTCGAACCGGCGATGCCGACTGTGCCGCTTGTGGCGCGTGCGCCACCAGTGCCGGCCACGCCGCCGCCGCCGCCGCCGCCGCCCGCTGTGCCATCGGCGGGAGCGCCGCCCAATCCGCCGTCACGGGTGGACAAACCGGGCGTGCCGCCCGTGCCCACGATGCTGGACTGATCGTTAAAGCCGTTCAAACCGGCCGAACCGGCAGTACCGGAGTAGCCGGCCTGGCCCGCGGAACCCGCGACGCCGCTGTCTCCTGATCCGCCCTGAACGCCGGTATATCCCGAGGTCGCACTGCCCGTTACGCCGTCGCCGCCCTTGCCGCCGACTCCGACGAGTCCGCCACTGCCACCGCCGCCGCCGGCACCGCCGGCACCGCCGGTTCCGACACTGCCGCCAACGCCGCCGCCGAGCTGGCCGGCCGGCACACTGAGTGTGACGCCCCAGACCATGTCACCGGCCGAAAGAATGGACAACGGCCGCTCGCCGGTCACGGTGACGGTCGCATTGGTGACATTGACGTCAAGGAAACGGAACACGGCCACGCCGGGATAGGTCGCCGATGCATTGACGCCGGTGGCGCCCGCCTCACCCAGGTAGGTGTTGCCGCCCACCGTCATGGTCAGTGTGTTCGTGTTGATGTTGATGGCTTCGCCGGAAGAGGCGGCGAGTACCCGGTTCTGGTGCCCCGTGCCGGCGTAGGGATCGTACACGTCGGTCGAGAAACTGGTGACGGAAACACGCATTACCGTTGTTTCAACGCTGTTGCCCCAAACATCAGAGGTGATGCGGCAGAAGTACTGGCCCGAATCGGTCGCCACCGCGCCGCCGGGCTGTCCCGGATCTTCCGGGATGTTCAGCAGGCTGGAGCTTTGCGCGCTGCCATAAAGCTGGAAGTCCGAGTCCGACTCGCCCTTGCGGTACCACTGGTACGTGAGGTTGCTGCTGTCGGCGATGGTCGCATCCGTCGGATACTCGGAGTACACCTGCCCTTCCATGACTTGCAGCCGCGTGGGCGGGTTCGACGTAATGGTGATCTTCGGCACAGTCTTGACGGCCATAACGGCGGACTCCGCGGTCAGCGTTCCGCAGGCGCCGGTCACCTTCAACTGGTGGTAGGAAGTGCCGTAGGGAAGCGTGACGGTGCGCGTCGGAACGGTGGTCGTGGCGGCCACCGCCAGCGATCCCGCCGTGTCGCCCTGCAGCCACTGGAAGCTGTACGCCAGGGTGGGGTACTGCATCGCCGCGGTAAAGGTCCACGAACCGTTGCATTCAGGACTGCCCTGCCCGGAACCGCTGTAATTGCCGGCCGGCGGGGTCGTGATAATCAGGGATGACGGCGTCGTCGCGCTTTCGCGCAGCAGGAAGTCCGTTGTAACGCCGCCGGAGGCCTGGTAGGAGGCGAGATTGGTCGTCCCGTCGCCGTTCAGGTCGCCCGCATTCGAGCCGGCCACGCCGGAGCCCAGCAGAAGCGGAAGCCCGGCGTATTTGCCCGCGCCAACGGCATAATTGGATGCCCAGGCGGTGATCGCCGCGCACACATTCTGTCCCGGAATGCGCACGCGCGCATTGTCAACATAGCCGCCGTCAAAATTGATCCGGGCAAGTTCGCCCGTGTCCAGATCGGCCACAGTGCCCCAGGGGGCGCAGGACGTCGCGGACTTTGCGTCGTCCAGCAGCTGTATCTTGGCGAAACCCATGCGCAGCGCGGCGCGCAGCGCGACACCGGGGTCGCTTGTCGGAATGTAAATGGATCCGTCGTCCGACTTGCCGATGTTGCTCAGCAGGCCGGGCAGCAGTTCGTTCAGAAAGGTGAAGCCCAGGCGTCCGATGAAGGACTGCCAGTAAAGCGTGCCGCGGCTGTCGCCGATGGTCATGTAGGCCGCGCACATGTTCCGCAATGCGTCGTCCATCTTCTCGTTCGCGTCGTTAAGCAGGCTTTCCATGCTGGGCACGTCCACATCAAAACACTGGCTTGTCCCCAGCACGCTCACGCACAGCCGGTTGGTTTGGCCGGTGACGATGGTGATGGTCTCGTCAACATCAATGTTGATCGAGTAGTGGACCGTTCCGGTAAGCCGCACGTTGCTTACGGTGACGTTCGGCATGGCCTTGTCCCGGTTCGCCGCAAACGTGTTCCGGATGAGATTCACGTTGGAAAGCGACAGTCCGTCGAGGCAGGTCGAAGTGTTAAGCACCGACTCAAGAAGCGCAAAACGCTTCTCGTTCGGGATGCCCGCCGGGCTGTAGGCCCAGGAGGGCGTGTTGGTTGCGCCGTGATCGGAACCAATCCAGTTGGGACCGTTCTGCCCGATGACAGACAAGTTGACTGCCGTCATCGAATTGCAGTCCGTGCTCCACAGGTTGCATCCGGCGTACTTCGTCATCAGCGCGTCCAGTTGCGTGGGCAGGTCTGCGGAAAGCGCCTGGAAATCGGTCCAGTAATCGCTTTGCAGATATGGGTGGGCGCCGGCGAATGGCGCTGCCAGCATTAGCGCCGCGCAGACCACTGCTGCGCATAACCTCTTGGTACTCATGATAATGTCTTTTGCCTCCTCGTTAATTGCCTGCTTCTGTTGCGCAGATGCGTGCCATCTGCAATAACACACCAAGAAACCTTGGTGACCATCTGATTGCGGCTTGGAAGGCGCAAATGTCCACTACTTTGAACACCCGCGCCGCCCCTCTGGATAAACTAAATTCAACTCTACACGTTAATTCTACTATACAGAATCAATAATAGTACATAGTTGGCGCAATATCAAGAGCTTCTGCTGTATTGGAAGGGGGGCTGGTGGAACCAAAACGGGGAGAACGGAAACAAAATACGTTGTTTTGAGGCGTGGATGGGGCAATTTGCGCCCCGGACAATTACGTAATTTGCACAAAATAGCAAAGAGGGAAAATACAGTATATGGAATCGTTCCAGAAGCCCAGAAATTGGTGATACCACTACGGCGAAAAACATGCGGTGTTAAATTGACCTTACAAAGCTGCGGCGGCGGTGCGGCGGGAATAATCGGAAAATACGGTGATCAAAAGGGACAAAGCCGCCGTTCCGGCACACGAAAAGGCCGCCGGGGCCCGGACCCCGGCGGCGGAAAACGTGCCTGCGTATGAAGCTGTTTGTCAGGGCCGTACGGCGCTGCCCAATGCGGCAAGGCCCATCAGGCCAAGGAACAGCACAAACAGATCGCCAAGATGCTGCCCCCAGCCGGAATGGCCGCCGTGGCAACCGCAGCATCCATTGCCGTCGTGCTCCAGATAGGCATCCAGTTCGCGCCGGGACAATGCGCCGTCGCTGTTGCGGTCCAGCTCGGCAAAGCCGTCCGCCGTCAGACCGGGCTGCGCTGCCTGCGCCTCGGCCAGGCTCAGGCGCTTGTCGCCGTTGGTGTCGGCGGCGTCAAATCCGTCATACAACGCCTGTGCCTGCTCATGGAGCGTTGGCAGGGGTTCACCCTCGCCTTCGCCCCCGGAGGAGTCCGGACCGAGCGAGATGACCAGGGCGACCGCGGTTCCCGGCGGCACCGCCGCGCCTGCCGCCGGATTCTGCTCCGCCACGGCACCTGCCGGAATTGTGCCGCTGTGCTGCTGGGACAGCGAGCCCACGAGGAGGCCTGCGGCCTGAATCACCGCCACGGCGTCCGAGGGACTCTGACCCACCACGTCGGGAACCGTGACAGGCACGGTGCATGGACCGAGCGATACCAGAAGCGCCACGCTGGACCCCGCATCGACGGTGGCGCCCGCCGCCGGGTTCTGACTGATAACGGAGCCTGCCGCAACCGCGTCGCTGCACTGCCGCGCCACGGTGCCGGTCGTCAGGCCCGCAGCCGCCAGGGTTGCGGAGGCATCTTCCTGCACTGCCCCGGTGAGGTCGGGCACGCTTACCTGAAGCGGTGGCACGCACGCGCCCTCACAGTAGGAGTAGGTGCCGTCGGTGGACACCTTCACGCCGTCAGCACGCAACTGTGCCACCTCCGGCGCATTGGCCACCGGCGTGTCGGTCACATTCACCACAGGCTGCCATGTCACGCAGTTGTGCGCCTGTTCCGGCGTCATGCCGAACATTTCCAGGTCATACTCCATGAAGATAATCGCGCCAATGGGCGGATATGAAATGTGGTAATGGCCCAGCCCGAGCGCCGGTTCCAAGGAACCCACCGGATTGGAGGAAACATTGAGATGTCCAATGGGCGATTCGTACCAGGAATCGTTGCGTCCATAGCCGCGGGTGACCGGGGTAATGTCGGAAATCTGGTTTCCGCTGACGTCCAGTTTTTCCACGCCTTCGCGTGTCGTGACAAGTGGCGAAAGATCCGTCAGGGCGTTGTCCGCAAAGGACAACTGGCTTATCTGACCGCCATACATCCGCCTGGTTGCGGCAAAGGCGTCAAGACTGGCAATGCCGGCGGAGCAAACGCTCAGTTGCTTAAGGTACACCAGCCCAAGAGCGTCTGGGTCCGAATACTCTGGACCGGTGGCATTAATGACTGCGTACTTATGCGACTGCGGGCCAAAGGGCGCCAAGCTGGGCAACTGTCCCGGTCCCACGGAAACAACGCGGGCACCGAAGGATTCGGGGCCGCCGCTTCCGAAAATTACGGACTGCACATCCCCCGTGGGATTGTTGGCCAGACCGATTTCCGTCCAGCGCCGTCCCTGCAGCGGCGTTATGTCCGACACCTGATTGTCGGCGATGTCAAGGCTGTAGAGCCGGTCCGCCCGGGCGATCTCCGCAACGGAAGTCAGCAGGTTTTTGGACACATCCAGCCGTGTCAGGTACAGGTTTGCCGCGGCGGCCAGTCCGCTGAGCGAGGCAATCTGGTTGCGTGAGGCGTTCAGCCATGCCAGCGGCGGGTTGGGCGGAAGATCATCGAAAGAGGCCAACTGGTTCGACGACACATCCAGCCAGTTGAGCAGCGGGTTCTGGCCAAGGTCGGCAAGACTGGCAAGCTGGTTTCCGCGAGCGGCGATGGAAGTCAGCAGTTGCAGATGCTCCACGCCCCGCAGAGAACCGAGATTGTTGAACGATGCGTCGATCATGTACACACTCGGCGTGGACGCCCCGGAAAGGGTGTCCAGCGAAGTCAGTCCGTTCGAGGAAAAACCAAAGTAACCCAGCGCTCCGCGGAATCCCGGGTCCAGGGATTGAAGCTGGTTGAAGCGCGCCTCCAGGTTCTGCAGCATCGGCGTGTCCCCCATGCCGGCCAGTGTCGTGAGCTGGTTGCAGGACACATCCAGCGAGACGAGTTCCGGCATCGCCGGAATATCCGCCAGCGACGTGAGACCGTTGCCGGCAAGGTACAGGCTGGTCAGGCCTTCCGTGCCCGCCAATGCGCCGAGTGACTTGAGGCAGTTGCGCGAGGCGTTCAACTTGGAAATCAGGGGGTAATTTCCAATTCCTTCAAGGGAGGAGAGATGGTTTCCGGAGAGGTCGAGTCTCATCATGTCGTTTGAATAACTCGCGCCGTCCAGATTGGTCAATTCGTTGGCGCTCAGGTCCAGTTCGCGCACGTGGTCCAACTGGCCGAGGATACCGGGCGACGCGAAGCGATTGTGACTGGCATAGAGGTATTCGACCGGCGCGGTCAAATACAGCCCCGCCGCCGTCTCCAACTGGTTATGGGAAATGTCCAGCGTGTAAATTCGGTCATAACGCGGCATGCCGTTGAGACTGGACAGGTGATTTCGGGACAGGTTGAAATAACACAAATTGTCAGTGGGGGTAATTCCTGCAAGTGTGGACAGGTCGTTTCGACCCAGGTCGAGTTTCCAGAGCTGGGGCAGTTGCGGCATGCCCTCCAGAGAAGAAATACGGTTGCCGTTGAGGAGCAGATACCCGAGATCTCTAAGGAAAGGCATTCCGGTCAGAGTGGTGATTTGATTTTCGTTCGCATTCAAGTACTCGAGCCACGGTGTAATAATCAAAATCGCAAGAGAGGTGATTCTATTGTTTGAAATGTCAAGCCGACGCAGGTTGTACAGCGGCGGAAGATCCGACAGCGATGTCAACCCATTTTTCGAAAGGGAGAGTTCGTACAGATTGGGCATATACTGCAGATCAACCAGTGTCTGAATGCCAAGCCCGTCGGCGTGGATATAACCAATGTACAGGCAGTCCTCGTCCGTAATGGGCCCTGTCGGGCGGCCCAGATAATTGCGCACCGCCACCTCCATGCCGGGATCAACGAAAGTAATCTCGACGGCCTTGTCGGACACCGTGGGTGCAGGCGCAACCGGTGCGGCCTTTGCCTTCGCCTCGGGCGGTTTGGGACAGTCGGCGATGCGACCCTCGCGCAACGCCTCCAGCCCCTGCGCCGGATTCTCGACCCACTGGCGCAGTTCGGGCCCGATCATTCCGGAAGATTGCGCCAGACAGGGCGCGGCCAGCAGACAGATCGCCACACAGGCGATCATTCGAAAGACGATATGCCTCTCCATAATTACCTCCCTATTTGCGGCAACGGGTTCACTCTTTCCCGGGAATGCTCCCCTTGCCCTGGTTAAACCGTAGTTAATTCTACCATTGATGGCACAGTAATGCAATGCGTTCAAAGTGGGCAAAGTGCGTATTATAAGGAGGGCGGCCTGCGGGAGGGCGCGTTATGGCCGGGCTGTTTGCTATATAATGATTACAGTCCCGCAGGCGGGTGCCTTGAATTTGCGAAAACGATCCGGAGGATGAAGCGTGGTGCGTTCCAGCTGGAAGTTTACGATACTCCTGTGTGCGCTGGCATTGTTCCCGGCCCTGCCGGTGATGGCGCAGTTGGAAGGGGCGGGGCCGGAACTCTCCATGGAACTGCGCACCGCCACGGACGGCGTTGCGCCGGGCGGCACGCTGCGGGCCGCGCTGGTGTTCACGCTGTCTCCCGGCTGGCACATGAACGCGCACAAACCGCTGGAGGAATTCCTCATCCCCACGGAGCTTCAATTGGCATCGGAGAAACCGCTGGCCGTGACGATGACAGGGTATCCCGAAGCAAAGAAGGCCGCGCTGTCCTTTTCACCGGCGCCGCTGGCCGTATATGAGGGCGCCTTTGTGCTGGGCGTGGAAATTGCCGTGGCGGGCGACGCCGCGCCGGGCACCCAAACACTCAAGGGCACGCTCCGCTACCAGGCCTGCAACGACAAGTCCTGCATGCCCCCGGCAAAGAAGCCGGTCGAAATCCCGGTCAAGATACTTGCGCGGGGCGTCACTCCGGCACCCATAGCGGAATTCCCCGAGACCGTGTGGGCCGAGGTGGTCAAGTTCGACGCGCCCACCGCGGTCTCCGCGGCCCCCGCGACACCGCCAACACAAACATCCGCCCCCGCGGCCGCTGCGGACTGGCGCGCGCTGGCGGACCAATTCACCGTGGCAGGCCGGATGGACGGCTATGCGGGCACGGCTGATTTTGTGGCCTTTATCGACGCCGCCGACAAAGGCGAACACACGGGCGGCAATGCGCTGGCGGGCAAAAGCCTGTGGCTGATGCTGGTGCTGGTGCTGGGCGGCGGACTCCTGCTTAATCTTACGCCCTGCGTGTTGCCGCTGATCCCCATCAATGTGGCCATCATCGGCGCCGGGGCGCGGGCGGGCAGCCGCGCGCGGGGGTTTGCGCTCGGCGGGGCATACGGTCTGGGCATTGCGCTGGTCTACGGCGCACTGGGACTCGTGGTGGTGCTCGGCGTGTCGTCCGCCTTTGGCGCGATCAATTCGACGATTTGGTTCAACGCCCTGATCGCGGTGCTCTTTGCCGCGTTGGCGCTGGCCATGTTTGACCTGTTTGAAATCGACTTCTCCCGCTTTCAGGCCGCCATTGGCATCCGCGGCAACGAACGGGGCAGTTTTCCCGTGGCGCTGGCCATGGGGGCAATATCTGCGCTGCTGGCCGGCGCATGCGTCGCGCCCGTGGTCATCTCGACCATCCTGCAGGCGCAGGACCTGTACAGCCAGGGGCATTCCGCCGCGCTGGCGCTGCCCTTTGTGCTCGGCGCGGGCATGGCGCTGCCGTGGCCCTTCCTTGGCGCCGGGCTGTCCTTCCTGCCCAAACCCGGCAAATGGATGGTGCGCGTGAAGCAGGCTTTCGGCGTGTTCATTCTCGTGTTCGCCGTCTACTATGGCCGCATCGCGTATACGCTGTGGAGTCCGTCCGAACCGGCGGGCGGCGGGACGGAGCAGGACGGCTGGACCGCCTCGCTCGAAGAAGGGCTTGCGCGCGGCCTTGCGGAGAAGAAGCCGGTGATAATCGACTTCTGGGCCACATGGTGCAAGAACTGCGCCGTCATGGACCGGACCGTGTTGAAAGATGCGGCCGTGACGGCCCGTTTGGCCGGCCATGTGAAGGTAAAGTATCAGGCAGAGGAACTGGCCGCGCCGCCCGCAAAGGACATCGCGGCGCGGTTCCAGGTGCTTGGCCTGCCCACCTGTGTCATTCTCAAGCCGAAGGGATAACGCCATACCCACCGCACAACTGCTGCTGGATCACTTCTTCACACTGGCGGGTTTCCTGCTCGCCGTGATCCTTGTCGTGCGTGTGCTCGGCGAGAAACGCCCGCCCGGCGGCGCCATGGCGTGGCTCCTCGCCATCGTGCTCGTGCCCTGGCTTGGCGTGCCCTTTTACCTGGTGTTTGGCGGCCGCAAACTGCGCCAGAAGCTGCGCGCAAAAGGGCCGCTTTACGACGCCGAGAACGACAGTCAGTTCGATGCGAAGGACATGATGACGGGCGGCCCCGGCATGGTGGAGCCCGGCATGCCGCCCCCGCAAAGCGGCAACCGGGTGGACCTGCATTTCAGCGGTGAAACAGCATACGCGCGGGTCATGCGCATGTTTGAAGAGGCGCGCGAAACGATCCACGTCACCACCTTTATCCTCGGCCGCGACGAGGTGGGCCGGGCCGTGGTCGAAACGCTGGCCCGCAAGGCGCGGGAAGGGGTGCAGGTGCGCCTGCTGCTCGACGGCCTGGGCTGCATCCGCACCAGCCGCCGCTTCTGCGACCCGCTTCGCGACGCGGGCGGCCTGGTGGGGCGATTCATGCCCGTGCTGCCGTTCCAGCGCAAATGGTCGGCCAACCTGCGCAACCACCGCAAAATTATCGTGGTGGATCATGTGTCCGCCATGGTGGGCGGGATGAACCTGGCCACCGATTTCATGGGACCGACGCCCCGACGCGACCGGTTCCTCGATTCGGCCGTGTTTGTCGGGGGGCCCATCGTGTCCGATATCGAGTCCGTCTTCATGAGCGACTGGAACTATGCCACCGACGAACAGCTTCAAGCGCAGCCCCACGCCCATTCCACCGCGCGGCAGCGCACCGCCGCCGACCCGCTTGCGGTGTCCACGCTGCAAATCGTGGCCAGCGGGCCCGACGTGCCCGAAGACACCTTTCCCGACACGCTGCTCAGCGAGGTGATGGAGTCGCGCGAGCGGATATGGCTTATTACCCCCTATTTCATCCCCGACGACGCATTCCTCCGCGCCCTCGCCGTCAAGGCGCGGGCCGGGCGCGACGTGCGCATCATCGTGCCCTTGCATTCCAACCACCGGATCGCCGACTTTGCGCGGGGTCCGGCATTGCGCGACCTGGCAACCGCCGGCGCCCGTGTCTATGCCTACCCCAAGGGCATGGTCCACGCCAAGGCCATGGTCTTCGATCACCGCCTCGCCATCACCGGCACGCCCAATCTCGACATGCGCAGCCTTTACCTTAACTTCGAGGTGGCCCTGTTTCACTACACCCGGCCCGAAGTGGAAAAGGTGGCCGCATGGGCCGCATGGCTCCAGGCCCAGTCGGTGCATCTTACCGGCAAGAAACCCGCCCCCTTCCGCGACTGGCTCGAGCATCTCTGCCAGATATTCGCGCCGTTGCTGTAGGGGCGCCGAAAACCCGCCGGCGGGTGTGATCCGCGAAAGAGGCGGGCGGTTTTCCGCGTTATGCGGAGTGTGTTATCATCATGTTTTGCCTGTTCAGGCGCATTAACCTGGAGCAGCATGCCGCAACCAAGAGAGTCCCGAGTCGCGCGGTTTTGGGTCCCCCCTGGAGGGGGGTGGCCCAAAGGGCCGGGAGGTGTTTGCTCCACACGCATCAGAATATTCGCGTCTTGCGAAGATTCTGGGACAAAATAGTATGGAAGGATATGCTCATGGCTGGACGGCCTATTGGCGCAGTAACATTTGATCTGTGGGACTGCCTGTTTCATGACGATTCGGACGAACCGAAGCGCGCGGCGGCGGGATTGCCGTCCAAGCCCCGGGCCCGCCGCGACCTGCTGCACGCGCTGCTTTCCAAGCACGCGCCCATCGACAAGGCCCTGTCGGACCTGGCCTTCGACGTGCAGGATGCCGCATTCCGCAAAGTGTGGCACGACCAGCACGTGACCTGGTCGGTGACCGAACGCATGCAGGTGCTGCTCGACGGCCTGGGCCGCACGCTGCCCAAGGATGATTTTGCCGCGCTGGTGGACGCGCTGGAGCGGATGGAACTGGAATACCGGCCCAATCCCGCGCCGGGCGCCGCCGAGGCGCTGGCCCGGCTGCACGGCAAATACCCGCTCGCCATCGTGTCCGACGCGATTTTCACCCCGGGCCGCAACCTGCGCGAACTGCTGCGCGGTGCGGGCATGCTGGAGCATTTCGACTTCTTCGTCTTCTCCGACGAGATTGGCCGCTCCAAGCCCCACCCCGCCGTGTACGAGGCGGTCGCCGCGCACTACGGCATCCCCATCGGGGACATCGTCCACATCGGCGACCGGCCCCACAATGACCTGGGCGGCCCGCACGCCGTGGGCGCGCGCGGCGTGCTGCTCACCGTGGTGAAAAACCGGCCGCTGGAAGGCCACATCCCCGACGCCGTCTGCGACGACTATTCGGAACTGCCCGAAGTGCTCGAGGCGATGGAATAAGGAAACCGGGACGTGCGAAGTTGAGGAATTTCACGAGAACACGTGGGATAAGCCAGGACGGCGCGCCTCTTACGCCCCCCTTTGAAGACAGGGAGGACATAAGTTGGCTGGGGATGCCTTTCTACCACAAACAAACCGCACGCCTTCCCAGGTCCCCCCTTGAGGGGGGTGGCCCGAAGGGC
>CAZOMH010000044.1:0-13655 GCA_964580415.1 uncultured Nitrospirales bacterium | reverse complement strand
CCGTGCGCAGTTGACGGAGGTGCTGAAGGGCAAGGGCGTGGCGGCGGCCTATACCGATGTCGTGTCGGATATGGCCGACACGGTGTGGAACGGTGCGCGGCCGGGCGATGTGGTGCTCATTTTGAGCAACGGGGCGTTTGGCGGGATTTACAATATGTTTCGCGAGAAGGCGGGGGAGGGGTGAGGGCAAAGAATGGGGGCCGCGACTCAATCCAATTGATGAGATCAAGCGCCGGTTCGGTGCCCAGAATCCCCCTTTGAAGGGGGCAGTCCCGCCTCGGCGGGACGGGGGATGTGGGGTGAACGTGAAGACTGAACACAACATCCCCCGACCCGCTTTCGCGGGTCACCCCCCTCAAGGGGGGATTTGATACGACACTACCTGACCGCCTCTCGGCGGTCACCCCCCTCAAAGGGGGACTCGTTACGGAGTCGCTGGTGGTGCGCAGTTCTGGCGCAGGGTTTCGATTTCGGCGCGGGCGGGGTCTTCGGCGGGTAACAGGTTCAGCGCCGCGTCAAATTCGGTTGCGGCTTCGGGGGCGCGGTCTTGGGCGCACAGGATACGTCCGAGATTGGTATGGGGGGCGGCGAACCTGGCGTCGGCGTCGACGGCGTTGCGGTACTGCTGTTCGGCTTCGGTGGCATTCCCCTGGCGTTCACGCAGGTAGCCCAGATTGTTCCATGCCATGGCATATTTCGGGTTCGCCTCAAGTGCCTTGGCATATTCCGCGGCGGCCTCATCCAGCTTTCCCTGCCCGTCGTAAAGGCGGCCGAGATTGTAATGGGCAAAGGGGTCTTTGGGTTCCTGTTTCAGGGCGCTGTTGTAGGCCTGCATGGCACCTTCGGCATCGCCTTTTTCGAGCAGTGCGTTGCCCAGATTGTTCCACGCGAGCGTGAAGGCGGGGTTGATTTCCACGGCGCGCCGGAAACAGGGGATGGCCGCGTCGGTTTGAAGCAGCAGGCCAAGATTGTTGTGGGCCTCGGCAAAATCGGACTTTAGCGCGATGGTCTTTGAATAGGCGTCAAAGGCGCCGCGCGCATCGCCCTGGGCGGCGAGTGCCCGGCCGAGGTTGTAGGCGGCGCCGGGATTGCCGGGTTCCAACCGTGTGGCGGTGCGGAACTGTTCGGCGGCTTCGGCGGCGTTGCCCGCGTCGAGCAGTGCGATGCCCAGGTTGATTTGGGGCAGGGCAAAGACGGGATTGGCGTCGATGGCGGCGCGGTAATGCTGGATGGCGTCGTCGGTTTTACCGGCGCGGTACAGTTCATAACCGAGGTTGTTGTGGGCGACGGCGTTCTTCGGGTCGGCCTCCAGCGCTTTTTCATAGCGGGCCATGGCCCCGGCGCTGTCGCCCTGCCGGACGAGGACCCGGCCCATGTTGATTTGGACGAGGGCGGCGTCGGCGCCGTTGTCGAGTGCCTGTTGGTATTCGTCCATGGCGCGGTCATCGCGGCCATCGGCGCTCCATGCGAGCGCGCGGCGCAGGTGCCATGTGCCCGGGGATGCTTCATAGCCGACGAAGTTCCATGAGGCGAGCAGACCGGCGACTGTGAGCAGGAGGAGGTAGGCGGCGGCGTATCCCCAGCGGCGTGCGCCCGACCATTGCAACGCGCGGGCGAGGCCGTAACCGCCGAAGATGAGCATGAAGGGCAGGACGGGCATGCGGTAGCGTCCGGCAATGAAGTAGGGCAGCACGGACAGGAAGTAGGCGAGGATGAACAGCAGGAGGGCCACGGCCGCTTGGCGGCTGCCCGGTTGCATGCCGGGGTTGAGAGAGCGACGCCGCACCACGAGGAAGCACAGTGCGCCCGACAGGAAGAGGGCCATGGCGCAGGAGAATCCGGGCAGACGGGCGAGTACGGGCGAATTGGCCCGGTCCAATTCGGGTACGGTGTCGTTGGTGACTTCTTTGGGTCCCCAGAAGAGCAGCGCCTTCTTTGCGGTGTTTTCGAGGAACTGGGCGGGATGCTGATAGATGAACCGGGCACCCTGCACGTAGAACCAGTGGTTTGCCCCGGAGAACGCCATGGGTTCGCGGCCCAGTTTACGACCGAGACCTCGCACGATGGCCGGATAGTCGAAACAGGACCAGTTCTCCACCCCGGCCAGCTCCTTCAATTCCGGCAGGCGCGGCTCCACGAGGTTGGCACCGGGATGGTTGCCCACGTAAAAGTTGAGCCCGCCGTAGGAGGAGATGAAGACGAAGTCGCGGGCAACCCGGTAGTTGCGGAAGAACACGGGCGCGATCACGGCCGTGACGCCGACCAGCAGGAGGATGATCGCGGGCAGGGCGCGACGCGACAAGCCGCGTTGTTTGGCCGCCCAGAACATCCACCCGGCGAGGAAGGGGAGGAAGAGGAGTCCGTTTGGGCGAAAGAGGCCGAAGAGTCCCAGGAGCACGCCGATCACCAGCGCGGGCGTGATGCGGGGCCGTTGCGCCCAAGAGGCAATGAGCCGCATGGACAGCAGCAGCAGACACACCACCACGGCGGGATAGGTTAACTGGGCTTCATAGTAGGGGAAGGCCCAGGAGAGGGCCATGAGCAAGGCGGAAAATAGCGCGGCCAGGGGACCGAACAGCATCCGTGCCAGGGAAAACAGCAGCACCACATTCACGAGGCCCAGCACGGTCTGCACCGCGCGCGGCGCCCAGTCGTTCACACCGAACAGGGTGTAGACGCCGGCGAGGAAGAAGGGATAGCCGGGGGGGCGGCCGTAGGGGGTGGTGCGAATTTCGGGGTCATTCACACCCTCGGGCGGCGTCCATTCGTTGAGCGCGATTCCCCTGGCCCAGTAGGCGTTGTATTCCGGGTCATACAGCGGATGCCGGTATTCCGGTCCGGCGCTGTACTCGGCCAGCCATACCATTCGTATGCCAAGGGCCAGAAGGAGCACCAGTCCCAACAGCAGCGCTTCTCGCCATGAGAAGGGCCTGTTCTCTTTCGGTTCCTGCATCAAGAAACTCCGTGCCTGCGCGGGATCGCGGTACACTTCGGCGGCATGCGTTCCCATCATACCCGAAGCGGTGCCGGATAAGACCCGTTTTTCGTTTTTGCCGCGGAATGTATGTTTGCGCGGGACCTGCTGGCCGGCTGGAATTGTCGCCCTATGGCACCAGCAACATTAGGCAACCGGGACAATCATTCCGACCGGGGAGGCCGCGTCAAACCGCCGCCGACGGCGGTCCGGAACCCGCAAATGAGCAGTGGCGCCATATCCGCCCTGACAACACGAAACAGGGAGACCTCCCCCGTTTTCGCTGTTTTCCGGGGAGCCCGGGCCGCTATGACTGTTTTTTGGCAACCAGCAGTGTCACAAGACTTAATCCTCCGAGGAAAAGGTCGCCCAGGGATTTCTTCAGGTTTTCGAGGCCCGGGGCTTCCTTCTTACCGGGGCATCCGGCGCAGTTGCCCGAGCCTTCCAAGCCGGCTTCAGCGCGGCTGATCTGGCCGTCGCTATCGGTATCGACCGTGTCGAACACCGCTTGTGTGAGGGTCGGCAGGGCAATGAGCGCCTCGGCGAAGCTGACTTGGGCATCCGCATCCAGATCGACCGCGTCAAAGGATGCGGTCAGCAGGCTGCGCAGGTCCTCTTCCGTGGCCGGTGCGCCGCTGCAGGGTCCGGTGGAGACGACAAGGGCTATTGCGCTGCCGGCGGGGACCTGTGTTCCGGCGGCGGGAAGCTGTATGATCACGCGGCCGTCGGCGACGGTGTTGCTGCACTGTTCCGTGATTGTTCCGGTTGCGAGACCGGATCCGGCAAGCAGCAGGGAGGCGGAAACCTGTGCCTGGCCGACAACGGCGGGCACGGCGAGACTGCAGGGTCCCGAGGACAGCACGAGCGCCACGGCGCTTCCGTTGCCGGCCACGGTTCCGGCGGCGGGATTCTGGCTGATGACCACGTCTTTCGCGACCGTGTCGCTGCATTGGGCGGTCACCGCGCCTGCGGCCAGGTAGGCATCGGAAAGCATGGCGGCCGCGGCGGACCGGGTTTGCCCGATGACGTCGGGAACGGTGGTGTCGCACGGGCCGGCGGAGACGGTGAGGGCAACGGCGCTGCCCAGAAGCGCCTGTTGTCCCGCAGCCGGAACTTGGCTGATCACGAGCCCGTCGGCAACGGTATCACTGCATTGACGGGTGACTGTTCCGGTGGTCAGGTTTACAGCCGTGAGGGCGGTGTCCGCTGCGGACCGGGTGAGCCCGGCGACATCCGGGACCGCGGTGCCGCACGGTCCCGTGGAGAGGACGATGGCGACGGAGGTGCCGACCTGAACCTGTTCGCCCGCGGACGGGTTCTGGGTGATCACCAGACCGACGGCGACCGTGTCGCTGCATTGACGGGTGACGGTGCCGGCAACCAGGCCAACACCGGCAAGCGCGGTGCCCGCGGCGGATTGGGCGAGCCCGGAAATATCGGGAACGGTCCTGGTGCAGGAGCCGGAGGATATGACCAGGGTTATCATGCCGCCGTAGAATATTTGCTGGCCCGGGGCCGGTGTCTGACTGACCACACTGCCCGAGGACACGGTGTCGCTGCACTGGGGGGCTCCGTCTTGGGCGACCAGGCCGAGACCGGCGAGCGCGGTCTCCGCCGCGGCCCGGGTCTGTCCGGCCACGTTGGGCACCGCCACAACACACGGGCCGGTGGAGACCGTGTAGTCCACCGCACTTCCATAGAGGGCCTGCTGTCCCGCTTCCGGACTCTGGCCGATGATCAGTCCGGCGGCGACGGTGTTGCTGCATTGGGCGGTCACGGTGCCTGCGGCCAGATTTGCGGCGGCAAGCGCCGTGGCCGCGGCGGGTTGCGTCTTGCCCGCGAGGGTCGGCACGGTCACGTTGCACAATCCGGAGGAGACCACGAGATTCACCGCGCTGTTGACCACGGCCTGCTGCCCCGCGGCGGGGGTCTGGCTGATGACCAGGCCCGCCGCGACGGTGTTGCTGCACTGCGAAAATACCGAGCCGGCGGCAAGGGAAACGTCATCAAGGGCCTTTTCCGCCGCGGCCTGGGTCTGTCCGGCCACATTGGGCACCGTCACTTTGCAGGGGCCGCCGGAGATCACCAAGGCCACGTTGCTTCCGGGGGTCACGTTTGATCCGGCGGTCGGGCTTTGGCCGAGGACGAGTCCTTCGGCCACAGTCCCGCTGCATTGGGTCGTGACAGTTCCAACGCCGAGCTGCAGCGCGGAAAGCGCGGCGGCCGCGGAGGACTGGGACTGGCCCGACAGGTCTGGAACGGTCACCAGGCAGGAACCCGAAGAGAGAACGAGGGAGATGGTGGCGGCGAGAGGTGCCGACTGGCCGGCGGCGGGATACTGGCTGATGACGATGCCCGCAGCGGTGGTCTGGCTGCACTGGGTCGTTATTGTTCCCGTCGCGAGTCCCGAGGCGGCCAGTGTGTTTGCGGCGGCTCCCTGTGTCTGTCCGACAACATCGGGCGCGGACACGCTTATGGTCTGTCCCGAAACGGGCCAAAGCCTCGCCGTTCCGTCTTCGGAACCGGTGAGTACCCTGGTTCCGTCCGCGGAAACCGCCACGCCGTTGACTACCGCGGTGTGCCCGCTGAAAGTGCGGAGTCCGACGGCTGTTTCCGCATCCCACACCCTGGCGGTCTTGTCGGCGGAACCGGTGACCACCTCGGTGCCGTCAGACGAGACGGCCACGGATGTCACGGCCGCCGTGTGTCCGCTGAAAGTGCGTATTTGGGCGCCGGAATTCATATCCCACAGTTTGGCCGTGCTGTCCGCGGAACCGGTGAGCAGCGCGGCACCGTCAGACGAGACGGCCACGGATGTCACGGCCGCCGTGTGTCCGCTGAAAGTGCGTATTTGGGCGCCGGAATCCAGGTTCCACAGCCTGGCCGTGCCGTCCGCGGAACCGGTGACTGCCATGGTGCCGTTGGGCGCAAACGCCAACGAGAGCACCGCATCCGCGTGTCCGCTGAAGGTGACCAGGGGCAGCCCCGTTTCAATGCTCCACAGATACGCGATGTTGTCGGAGGTTCCGGTAAGCACTTTTGTGCCGTCGGGCGAAAACGCCACGGCATTGACCGGGCCTGAGGACGATGCGGCGAAGGTCTTGAGCGATGCGCCCCCGGCGGCATCCCACAATTTTGCGGTTCCGTCCCGCGATCCGGAAAGTATGCGGGTCCCGTCCGCCGAGAATGCGACCGACGTCACCGCGTTGACATGTTCTGTGAGGGCGCCCGTCAGCGCGGCCGTGACGGTGTTCCAGAGGCGGATTTCAGCGTCGGCCTGGCCGGGGCACGAGTCGCCCGTGGAACCGCAGGCGATGCCGCCGCCGACGAGAACGGTTCCGCCTGAGGGCGAGAATGCAACCGAATAGACGGCGGCCGTATGGACAGAAAACTCTTTTGTCTGCGTTGCCGTGGCGGTGGTCCACAGACGTACGGTGTTGTCAAGGGAGGCGGTGAGCACCTGTGAACTGTCCGGCGAAAACGCCGCGGAGATTAACGGGTTTTCATGGCCTTCAAAGCTGCCCACCCCGGCCCCGGTTCCCGCGTTCCACAATTTGGCGGTAAAGTCCTGCGAGGCGGTAAGTACCTGGGTTCCGTCGGTGGAGAAGGCGGCCGAAAGCACGGGCGCGCCGTGGCCGGTAAATGTGCGGATTTCGGCGCCGGTGCCCGTGTTCCACAGTTTTGCCGTGTTGTCGGCGGAAGCGGTAAGCACCTGACTGTCGTCAGAGGAGAGAGCAACCGAGTTTACCGCGGCGGTATGGCCGGTGAAGGAGCGGATTTCGGCGCCGGTGCCCGTGTTCCACAGCTTTGCCGTGTTGTCGGCGGAAGCGGTAAGCACCCTGTTGCCATCGGATGAGAACGCCACTGAATTGATCGGACCGGTATGTCCGGCAAATGTGCGGACAAGTCCGCCGGAAGCGGCATCCCAGAGTTTTGCCGTGTTGTCGGCCGAGCCGGTCAGGACGCGGGTTGCGTCGGGTGAAATGGCCACGCAGTTTACCGCGCCTGCATGGCCGGTGAACGTGCAGAGCAGGGTGCCCGTGTTGGCATTCCACAGTTTGGCGGATGAATCCTTTGAACTGGTTGCGATGCGGTCGCCATCCCCGGAAAAGGCAACCGCAAGCACCGCGTCCGCGTGCCCGGCGAGGGTGCGGACAACCGCGTCCGTGCTCAGGGAAAACAGTCTTGTTTTGCCGTCTTTTGAGCCCGCGAGAAACTTGGTTCCATCCGGGGAACAGGCTGCATTGGAGGTGAGCGAGCCGTGGCCATATTGAACGGCCGCCGGGGTCAGGGTGTCTTTTTGGAGTGTTTTCGGGGAGTCATCTGCGGGCAGGGAGGCTGCTGAGTCTGTCGCCCCCGCGAAGATGCACAGCATAAAAGCCGGAACCAACATTCCGACAACCCGTTTTTCAAGGCACTTCCTTGCCATGTCGCATTTCCTCCTGTTTGGGAACACCGGTTCGCCGTCCTGCCAGGATGTCGCCGTGGCGGGGAGCACAATGCCCCACAGGAGTTTACTATACCCTCTTCCACTTATCATAGGGGGGCGTCCAGTTGCTTCCGGGCGGGTCCGGGGGGATGCATGGGGGGAGTAACAGGCGGACCGTTTACCGGCGGTGAAGGCGGCGTCCGAGACCGGGTGCAATAGGGGGAAAGGCCGTGGCTGTTGCCGATCAGGGTCGCATCACTCGGCTTGACGGTCCTTTAGGACGCGGGCGGACTTGACTCCAGATTGTCAACGTGGTTCAATGCGTGCGGTTGTGGGGTTGGAAGCGGTATGCGGCGCGGGGGCGGCTTTTTTTTGCCGCATTGTCTGCACGGTTGCGGGCGGTTTTTGCCGGACACGGGATGCGTTTTTCATGACCAGGCGAATCGTCGAAATAAACAAGAAGCCGGGTGTCTGCTATGCTTTCACCGAGGACGGGGTGGAACTGCCCGTCATGGATGTCACCCATCCGGCTTTTGCGATGAATCCAAGTTCCGGTGAACTCGACGCCATAGCCCGGGCGTATGTCGAACAGGCCCGGCGCTGGGAACGGGTTCCGAAGTTTGTCCGCGCCATGATGACGCATTGTTTTCGGAGTTGTTCCATTCTTGCACGGGGGGGGGACCGGCACGGATGGCGTTGTCCTTGGAAACATGAGCACTTACCTTATGAAGCTCGGTTCCGGCAATCTCGGCCGGGGCTATTCCACAGGGCTGGACCGAAAAGTGGCGGATTCCATGCCTGCCTACATGGTTCGTTTTCGTCAGCAGAACATTGCCATTCTGCTTGCCGATGCATTGGCTGCGGCGCTCGCCGGGGGCGGGGAAAGGGCTGTGCGCATGGTTAACGTCGCCGGTGGTCCGTCCATGGACAGCCTGAACGCCGTTATTCTCGTCCGCCGCGACCATCCGGAACTGCTGGCCGGCAGGCGTGTCACGGTCCAGGTTCTTGATCTGGACGACAAGGGGCCGGCTTTCGGGGTGCGCGCCGTGGAAGCGCTTTGCGCTCCCGGCGGGCCGCTGGCGGGTGTCAATGTTTCTCTCGAGCATGTCGCCTATGACTGGTCGGAACCCTCCTGTCTCCGCATGGTCTTTCAGGAGGGGGAGGACCGGGTACCCGTTGTGTGTGGTTCTTCAGAGGGGGGGCTGTTTGCGTATTGCACCGACGATTTAATTGCGGCAAACCTGGAAATGCTGCATGCGCTTACCCCGGCGGAATTTCGCATGATTGGCTCCGTCATGAAGATCAATGAGATGACGAACCTGCTTCGGAACAGCACCCGGCTGGCCATCCGCGCCTTCGAGCCCGCCGACTTTGACGCTCTTGTCGGACGTGCGGGTTGGTCTGTCGAGAGGGAACTCTACCACCCCACCATTCGCTGTCTGTGTTTGAGGAAGACGGATGGTCGGGGGGCGGAGACTGAGCCGGAAGTTCCTGTTTAAGGGAGGGAATGGGCGTTACGGGCGGACCGGGGATTATGGCAGGGCGTTGCGTTTGGGCGGGGCGGGGGTGTAGGCTTTTGCTGTTGATGTCTGCCGGACGGCATTAGGGGCCCGGTCCGGCTGGTGCGGTTATTTTTTGGACAGGAGAGGCCGTGATGCGTCGCGTACCGCGTGTGTTGACTGTTGCCGGCAGTGACAGCGGCGGGGGGGCCGGCATTCAGGCGGATTTGAAGACGATGACCGTGCTGGGGGCCTATGGCATGTCGGTGATTACTTCCGTGACGGCGCAGAATACGGTGGCCGTGACAGGGATTTACGACTTGGCGCCGGAGGCGGTGGGGCGGCAGTTGGAGGCGGTGCTTTCGGATATCGGGGCCGATGCGGCGAAGACGGGGATGCTTTCGAATGCGGCGATTATCCGGGTGGTTGCGGCGGCGCTGGAGAGGTATGGGGTGAAGAATTTGGTGGTGGACCCGGTGATGGTGGCGAAGAGCGGGGATGCGCTGCTGCGGGAGGAGGCGCGGGAGACGCTGAAGTCGCTGCTGCTGCCGTTGGCGACGATTATTACGCCCAATATTCCCGAGGCGGAGGCGTTGACGGGGTTGATCGTTCATGATGAATCGGGGCTGCGGGCCGCGGGCGAGGCGTTGCGGGCGCTGGGTCCGGAATTTGTGCTGATTAAGGGGGGGCATCTGCGCGGGGGGGAATCCACCGATTATTTGTATGACGGGGAGGTGGTGCGGACCTATTCCACGCGGCGCATCGCGACGGAGAACACGCACGGGACGGGCTGCACGCTTTCGGCGGCAATTGCGACGTGGCTGGGTTTTGGCTGTGACGTGCCCGAGGCGGTGCGGTTGGCAAAGGATTATATTACGGGGGCGATATTGCACAGCGACGAATTGGGGGTGGGTTCGGGGCATGGTCCCCTGCACCACGGGTGGCGCCTTGAAGCGCCCGAAGAGGGTTCTTTTACGGGGGGTAGATGAAAAGAGAAGAATAGTGTAAACTATTGACAACGTTTAACAGTATTGCGACAGGAAATTATGGGCCAAGCGCTGTACGACGAAAATGAGTTGGAGCTGTTCCGGAGTGATTCGGGGCTGGAACGGTACCGGATGCCGGTGCGGTATCCGGCGCTGAACAAGCACCGGGTTGTCACCAGTGACATGCCGTTGTTTGTGGTGCATAAGGCGGCGCAGCAAATTGCGATGTGGGCGGCGCAGTGGGAGCGGCGTTCGGATCTGAAGCGGCGCCGTCTCGGTCTGGAAATGAACGCCAAGCGTCCCGATTTGCGGACGATTCACAAACGGAAGATAGCGGAGAGCCGGACGGCCCTGGCGCACGAGGAATTGGCGCCGATCATGGATGTGTTTCGGACGGCATTGTCGCGTCCGGCCGGGGCCAGTTGGGATGAATTCAAGTCTTTTCCGGAGTATCCGCTTCCGGCGCCGGAAACGCCCCAGTGGCCGGCAAAGCCGGACATGCCGGTGCGTCCGCGCGAACCGCAGCCGACGGACGAGGCCTATCTTCCGCAGCTTGACTCGATGGACAAGATGGTGAAGTCGCGGCGGGAGGAGAAGGAGGCGGCCTGCCGGGCGCGGTACCAGTCGTCGCACCGGCAGTGGGAGGAGATTTGCCAGCGCATCAACTATGTGCATCAGGAGCAGTTGCGGCAGTATAACCAGGCGCTGCAGCATGTGAAGAGCCGTTATGACCATTCGGTGCGTATCTGGCAGGAGGCGCGGCAGCGTTATGTGGCGGAGCGGGAGCAGTGTCTTCCGCTGATTGACGCAAAGGGTCAGGCCCATCTGCTGGGCGAGCCGTATGCCGTGCTGGATTATTGTGACCTGCTGCTTTCCCGGTCCCCCTATCCGGATTATTTCCCGCAGGCTTATGATCTGGACTATTTTCCGGAGCAGAAGGGGTTGCTGATTGATTATCTGCTGCCGCCGTTGCGGGTGCTGCCCCGGCTGGGATCGGTGGAGTATGCGGAAGCGACGGATTCTTTTGTGGAAATACTGTTGACCGAGGAGCAGCGCAACGCCATTTATGCCAATCTCCTTTATGAGATTCCGCTGCGCACGCTTTATGAGATATTTGCGGGTGATGTGGCCAATGCCATCGAGTATGTGCGGTTTCACGGTTATATTTTTGTGGATGAGCATGCCGCGGGCGGGGCTCCACCGGCCTGTATCCTCTCGGTGGAGACTTCCAAGACGGAGTTTTTGCAGGCGGATTTGGCTTCCATAGAGCCTTCCGAGTGTTTCGAAATCAACGGCGGCCAGTTCCACAGCACGTGGTAGGCGATTTTGCCCCCTGGGGGGTGTGTGAGGGTTCCGGCAGCGGTTGTGTTGGCGGTACCGGGCGATCCGTCAAGATGGGGCTTGACTTGAGACGGCCTTTGGACGACAATAAATCATAATGTAGCATTATGGGAAAGGGCGTTTTCCCTGATGCGTTTTGGTGTGCGCGTTTTCGTGGCAGGTGAGGGAGTATTTCTTCCTGATTGTATGAGGTGTCAATAAATTGTTGACAAAAATTGTCATAAGTCCAATTATATCAGTATGCATTCACACTATTTACATTGACAAGAGCGCGATAGTCTGGTAGAGTTATAGGGAGCAGGAAAAAGGTAGAAAACGAATGCAAACCACCTACAGCTATTTTGGCCAGCGGCTGGTGGAGCGCGGCATTATCACCCAGGAACAACTGGATGAAGCGTTGCGCCGTCAGCAGACCACCATGGCGAACCGCAAGGTTGGCGAGATCTTGGTGCGGCTGGGCTATATCAGCAAGAGCCACATCACGGAGGGTCTGGCCGACCAGATGGGGATAGCTGTAGTCCGTTTGTCGGAAATAGAAATTCCGCCGCGGATTAAGGCGATGGTGGACGGCAATATTGCGATGTTGTACCGGGTGGTGCCCATTGAGGAGCGGAACGGGGTTCTGGTGGTTGCGACGGCGGATCCGACGAATATCAACGCGCTGGACAATCTGGGGCGTTTGCTGGACCGTTCGGTGGAGCCGGCGCTGACGACGCCGGAGGACATCCAGGACGCGCTGAACAAGTATTACGGCCACCGTGAAGAGACGGTGGAGTCGCTGCTTTCCTCGGCGAGCAGCGCGAGCAGCCTGAGTTCGCTGAGTTCGCAGTCGAACATGAGTTCGTCGGTGGCGGGCTCTTTGGCGAGTTTGGATTCGATGAGCGCCGACGGATTGAGCATGGCGAGCATCGCGGCGGCGGAGTCGGGGGTTCCGGACGGCAGCGCGGGGAACGCCACGAACGCGGACGGGGACACGGCGGACGAGAACAACCCTGTTGTCAAGTATGTCCATCAGCTCATCATGGAGGCGTTCCGGCTGCGGGCGAGCGATATTCACGTGGAGCCCGCGAAGACGACGGTGAAGGTCCGGTACCGTATTGACGGGGAGATGCAGGAGATGCCGCTGCCGCCGAAGCGCGCGCAGGCGGCGATTATATCGCGCCTGAAAATCATGGCGGGCATGGATATTTCGGAGCGGCGGGTGCCGCAGGACGGGCGCATCAAGATCACGCTTGGCGCGAAGGCGGTGGATTTGCGCGTGAGCGCGCTTCCGGCGGTGTACGGCGAGAGCGTTGTGATGCGTATTCTGGACAAGAGCGGGCTGCTTCTGGGTCTCGGGGAGCTGGGTTTCTGCGCGGAGCACCAGCAGATGTGGGAAACGCTGCTTCACAACGCGACCGGGGTGGTGCTGGTGACGGGCCCGACGGGTTCGGGCAAGACGACGACGCTGTATGCTTCGCTGAACAACCTGAACACGACGGAGTCGAAGATTATCACGGTGGAGGACCCGGTTGAGTACCAGCTTTCGGGCATCAACCAGGTTCAGATACACCACGACATAGGCTGGAATTTCGCGCGTGCGCTGCGGGCCATGTTCCGCCAGGACCCTGACATTGTGATGGTGGGCGAAATCCGCGACAAGGAAACGGCCGAGATTGCGATCAAGGCGGCGCTTACGGGGCATTTGGTGTTTTCGACGCTGCACACGAACGACACGTCGAGTTCGTTCACGCGTCTTATCGACATCGGGATCAAGCCGTTCTTGGTGGCTTCGGGCGTGCGCGCGATTCTTGCGCAGCGTCTTGTGCGCCTTATTTGCAGCAACTGCAAGCGGAGTTACATGCCGGTCGAGGAAGAGCGGGAACGGCTCGGACTTGAGGATGTCGACTGGAACGCGCTGGAGCTCACCCACGGGGAGGGCTGCGACAACTGCAACCGGACCGGGTATCAGGGGCGCAAGGGCGTGTATGAACTTCTGGTGACGAACGACGAAATCCGGCGCATGCTGATGAAGGGCGAGAGCGCGACGGCGGTGCGCCGGGCGGCGCGCATATCCGGGATGAAGACGATGCGCCAGGACGCTTTTGAGAAGGCGTGCCGCGGCATCACGACGATTGAAGAGGTCAACCGCCGCACGCGCGTGGACGAGCCGCTCCGGTTTGCCGAGGAGAGAATGGCGGTCAAGGCGGCGGAACAACAGGCACTGAGGGAACAACAGTCAGGAGCGAGCACACATGGCGTATGAAATGGTGAGTCTGCTGCGGATGCTCATCGACCGTGACGGGTC
Source organism: uncultured Nitrospirales bacterium (assembly GCA_964580415.1). Lineage (GTDB taxonomy): Bacteria > Hydrogenedentota > Hydrogenedentia > Hydrogenedentales > CAITNO01 > CAITNO01. The sequence continues at coordinate 139 of CAZOMH010000044.1, read as the reverse complement.
CGACCTTCACCTTGCGGTGGATGACCCTCCGGTCGGGCGCGTGCACGGCCACCTGCAGTATTTTGGCGACAGTCCGCTCACGGCGGAGGATACCGAGCGCCTGATGAAGAGCATCGCGTCGGTGGACAACCAGCAGGAA
>CAZOMH010000043.1:9352-13807 GCA_964580415.1 uncultured Nitrospirales bacterium | reverse complement strand
CCGGCGCCTGGCGCACGGCACGCCAATTCGGGGCAACTGGTGAGATATCCGGGTCAGGGCGGTTTCGTGTTAATATGACCACCCATTAACGCCGCACAGACCGGGAAAGACCCGCACTGCGGCACGAAACGCCAACAAGGAAAAACGGTATGAAGTCGCAGATTACACGCAGGACATTCTTAACGCAGGTTTCGGCGGCCGGCTTTGCCGCTCCGTTTATCTTTCCCCGGCTGAGTCTTGCCAAGCCGCCGTCCGGGAAACTGCAGCATGGGGCCATCGGCGTGGGGGGGCAGGGAGCGTCCGATTTGGAGAACATCAACTCCAGCGGCAAGGTTAACGTCTATGCGCTGTGCGACATTGACGAGGTGACGCTGAAGAAGGCGGCGGAGAAGTATCCGGGCGCCCGGTTGTACCGGGATTGGCGCGAGATGCTGGACAAGGAGAAGGGACATATCGACTCGGTTAACGTGTCCACGCCGGACCATATGCATGCGCCTGCGGCGATGACGGCGATCCGCAGGGGGATGCACGTCTATTGTGAAAAGCCGCTGACCCACGATGTGTATGAGGCGCGCCGTCTGACGCTGGCTGCCCGGAAGAAGGGTGTGGCCACGCAGATGGGAATTCAGATTCACGCCCACGACTATTACCGCACGGCGGTGCAGTGGCTGAAGGACGGGGCCATCGGCGGGGTGAAGGAGTGGCATTCTTGGTGCGCCGCGGTCTACACGACGGCGGACAAGAAACGGCCCGGGGGGCAGGACCCGGTTCCCGCGAATGTGGACTGGGACCTGTGGCTCGGTGTTGCGCCCGCGCGGCCTTACAAGAAGGACGTTTACCATCCGTTCAAGTGGCGGTGCTGGCGCGATTTTGGCGGCGGTGCGACGGGCGACTTTGGCTGCCACATTTTCGACCCGGTCTTTACGGCGCTGGGTATAACGGCGCCGCTGACGATTTCGGCCGAGGCTGAGTGCGTCAGCGAGGAGGTGTATCCCGCCTGGTCGGTTATACACTACAACTTCCCGGGGAACGCCATGACGGCCGGGAAGGAAATCCAGGGCACATGGATGGACGGGGAGAAGAGGCCGGATGTCGCCCTGTCGCCCCACCTGCCCAAGGGCCATGAATTGCCGCCGAGCGGTTCCATGATTATCGGCCAGGAGGGAACGTTGATCATTCCGCACGTGGGCCCGCCGCACATCTATCCGTTGGAGAAGTTCAAGGATTATCCGACGCCCAAGCTGGAGCCGAAGAACCATTATCACGAGTTTGTCGAGGCGGCGCTGGGCAATGGCAAAGCCGGGGCGAATTTCGACTTTGCCGGACCCTTGGCGGAAACGGTGCTCCTGGGCAATGTGGCGAACCGCTTTCCGGGCAAGACGCTGGAATGGAACGCGGAGAAGCTCAAATTCGCCAACGACCGGGAGGCGACGGAGTATTTGCAGCGGCGTTACCGCAAGGGCTGGCATGTGAGGGGGCTGTAGCCGGGGGAGAGAATTCAGGAGACAGAATTGAAAACGACCCTTACGCCGTGCGGTCATATCTTCCCGTGTGGACAGGTTGATGCAGGCATGGCTGAAGAACCTTCGAAAAGACCGGAACAATTGCCGGATGGAGGCAGGGAGTTGCGCCGAAGAGAACATTCTCTGTTTCCGGCCGACACATGACCGGATTCTTCTGGTTCTCAATGTGGTTCGCGCCGTGTTCCGAAACAGGCATCATAGGCGGGTGTCACATTGGCAGCTCGGCCTGTTTTGGTGCGACCTATATTTTCGTTGACAAATGAGAACTTTAGATTTATCGTACTTATAGTCAGTGGGTTACTGCACTTGTGGCCCACCAAAGCGGAGTGGTCAAGAGGTTCGAACAATAATGGCCGGAGGATGGGTGATGTTTCGTTTCAAGGTGACTTTCTTGCTGTTGTCCACCGTATGCATGCTGGCGTTGATGGGCTGTCCGGCAACGACTGACGTGAAGGTCGTGGACAATTTTTCGGAATTGAAGATTCAGCAGGTGGGGAAGGACATTGTCAATTTCTTTGACACCTTGGGAGACAACACCAAGATTCAGGTCGGTGACATCATTGCCAGCGCAAAAGACGGCGGTTTTCTGCGGAAGGTTGTCGGAGTCAATGAAACCAACGGCACCATTCAAACAGTAACTCAGGCCGTATCCCTGGCCGAAGCGATAAAAGACGGTGTTCTTACCGGGAAGATTACCTGGACGAATGAGGACTTTACGAACAGCGGAGCCGTTCTGGCGGATGGCGGCACGCTGGCGATTGATTTAAGCGGACTTACTATTTTAGATCAGGACGGTGTTTCTTTGAGCTTTGACAAGGGAAGCACGTTGTCCTATGCACCCACCATCGACGTTGACGCGGTTATCGCCAGTCATAAGGTGACCACTTTTGTCATGGACTGCGACGGCGAGTTTTCAACGGACCTGAATTTCAAACTTGCGGCGACCCAGGCGGCCACGTTGAATTACGAAACTCCGGTAATCCCCACCATTAGCAAACCGTTCCTGTTCTACATTGGTCCGGTTCCGGTGGTGGGCGTGGCCTCGTTGAGTTTCCCGGTTGGCGTTACGGGAACCGTGGGTGCGGGGGCTTCCGCCGTGACGGGATTTTCCGGTTCAAGCGATGTGAAGGTGGGCGCCTCGTTCAGCGACGGAAAGTGGACGGACAACAGTTCTTTTGGAGAGTTTACCCCGGTTCCCCATCCGCTGGTGGTCACGCTTTCCAGTTCGGGAAGCCTCACAGTCTATGTGAAAGTTCAGCCGAGCATTACCCTGTATGAGGCGTCAACCCTGTCCGCCTACGTCATGCCGTACATAACGGGCGACGCGCAGTTTGTGCCGTCGCCGTTCACGTTTGATTTGTATGCGGGCATCAACGGCGGCATCGACTATGATCTGAGTGTCTTCGATGTCAGCCTGATCAACAAGTCATGGTTCTTCCCGGGACCCAAGTGGCAGCTTTATCACTACAGCGTTCCCTACAGCGTCCCGACAACCTTTACGTTCAGTTTGCAGCCCTGACCCGGTTCGCGACTGACAGGCTTGCAGAGAACGACCGCCGGCATCGCCAGTGCGAAACACTGCCATGGACGGCGGTCGTTTTGTTTTCTTTCCGCGAATACGGCCATGTGCGGGAAAAGGCTGACCGGAATGTCCATGTCTTGAGTGTCTGTGGCCTTCCACGGCATGATCGGTTTGTCCTGTGGCGGACTGTGGGATGATGTTGCGGCTTGGAGAAAATGTGTGATGCGAAGAATTGGCGGCCGCGGGTTTTGGGTGCTTTGTGTTTTGGCCGGGATTATAACGGCCGGGTGCGACTGCAGCAAGGCGCCCGCCGCTTCGTTTGCCGCGACACCCACGGGTGGTCCGGCCCCCTTGACCGTGTCCTTTACCGACACTTCCACAGCGGGCAGTTCCAAGATCACCGCTTGGGCTTGGTCCTTTGGCGACGGCGGCACAAGCATCGCGCAGCACCCGTCGCACATTTATCTGACGGCCGGAACCTATGATGTCTTACTCTCGGTGACCAGTTCAGCCGGCAGCGGCAGCGCGGGCGCGCTGCAGTACATAAACGTCACAACAGGCGAGGCTCCGACGGCTTCGTTTACCGCAACTCCCACGCAGGGTCCGGCCCCGTTGACGGTGTCTTTCATGGACACCTCGACGGCGGGCAGTTTCCCGATTGCGGCGTGGGCGTGGTCCTTTGGCGACGGCGGCACAAGCACGGTTCAGCACCCGTCGCACACGTATACAGCGGCGGGAACGTATGATGTTTCACTCGTGCTGACCGCCTCTTCGGGAAGCGATACCGTGAGCGGGGTGATAAGCATCAATGTCACGGACGGGGCAGAGGGCGAGGGCGAAGCCCCGGTTGGGGGGCGTTTGAACGTGACGATTCTGCCTGCGGAGGCGGTGACCGCCGGCGCAATATGGACACTGGACCACGGCTTCAATCACGTGGGCGGTGAAACGGTCAATGACATTGCGCCCGGTCCGCATACGGTGTCCTTCAAAAACCTGGGGGCGGGCTGGACGGCGCCTGCCGACCAGGCGGTCGATATTGCCGCCGGTCAAACGACGAGCTTGACGGGCCTGTATACCGCGGTACGCGCGGCGGGAGAGGAGGAAACCTTTGCCGGCATTGTCTTCAAATGGATTCCGCCGGGCAGTTTCAACATGGGGACCGCGAAGACATCCGCAGAACTTTCCGCGATCTACGGGGACAGTGAGTCCTATTTTGATCCCGAGCATCCCCGCCATTGTGTGACCATCACGCGCGGATTCTGGCTGGGCAAGTGTGAAGTGACACAGGAGCAATGGTTGGCACGCATGCCCGGCAACCCCTCGGCAAATACCGGGGCCACCCTTCCGGTGGAAAGAGTCTCGTGGGATGACTGCCAGACTTTTCTGGGAAAGCTGAATGCCAGGGCCGGG
>CAZOMH010000043.1:0-9342 GCA_964580415.1 uncultured Nitrospirales bacterium | reverse complement strand
GGATGACTGCCAGGTGTTCATTTCCCGGCTCAACCTGCTTGGACAGGGCGTTTTCCGCCTGCCCACGGAAGCGGAATGGGAGTACGCATGCCGTGCGGGAACCGAAACAGAGTTCTATTGGGGAAACGAAACCGGCGCGGCCGACGCCTATGCGTGGCATTGTATTGATGCAGCGCATTGCTCGACACAACCCGTGGGGGCGCTTCTGGCAAATGCCTGGGGGCTGCACGACATGGGCGGAAACGTGATGGAGTGGTGCCGTGACTGCTACGACGCGGCATACTACACGGCAGACGCCGTCACGGACCCGCAGGGTCCGGTGGTGCCATCCTCAGGTTTTGTCTCGCGCGTCCGCCGGGGCGGCGGCACGGCGGACCTCCACGACATCGCGTTTTGCCGGTCGGCCATGCGTTATTTCAATATACAGGGCTTCGCGCAGGCGGACACCGGCTTTCGACTTGTGCGCGAGAGCGGCGATTAGCGGCGTGTCTCATTCTTGCAGCAGAGGACGGAAGCGGGAAGGGCGGGATGGTGCGGACCTTGCTGGCCGGGTGGAACGTGCGGGAAAGGGGGGGCGGCGGACTTTCCAGCCACGTGACTTCTTGAGGGGGCCCTGCGGCCGCGTTTTCTTTCCTGGTAACAACCGGTGCGGCTTTGAGTCTTGGCCGGACCTCAACCCTCAAGCAGCCGTGTGAATCCCGGCTTGTAGGTCGGATAGCTGCCGCTGGCGTCCGGCAGGATCGGCGGTTCCATGCCGTCGTGGCAGTCTTCGGGCTTGGGGGCATAGGCGAAGTCGGATTTGTTGATGCGCTCCCAGGTGATTTCCTCGCCGGTGTAGCAGGAGAGTTGGCCCATGATGCCGATCAGGGTGCTTTGCGCCATGTAGTCGCCCTTGTTGACGGGCTCGCCGGATCGGATCGCCCTGAAGAGTTCGTCGTGCTCGAGCTGGTATGGATCACATCCCCCGTCCCAGCGCCATGCGTTTTCCCCCCATATCTGGCAGTCCATGATGGACGCCCTGCCCTTGGTGCCGAATACGATGCTGTTGGAGATGTTGTAGCAGCCCTCGGTCGTGCGGCAGAGGGCGTATATGCGGACATCGTTTTCCATTTCATATACGATGGAGTGGTGGTCGAACACGTTGCCGTAAACGGGATCAGTCATGGAGGAACGGCCGCCCATGCCGTGGCACTTGATTGGGGCGGCGTTGCCCAGCACCCAACTGGCGCGGTCAAGATTGTGGACGAGCGACTGGGGAACGTCGTCGCCGGAGAGCCAGTTGAAATGGTACTGCGTGCTGCACTGCCACTCCAATTCGGACATCCAAGACTCGCGCTGTGTAATCTGGTAGGGCGGACGCAGGAAGTTTTCCTCAATGGTGACGATATCGCCGATGGCGCCGTCGTGTATGCGCCGGACGGTCTCGGCGTAGCCGGTGTGGTGTCTGCTGTGCAAGCCCGACGCCAGGCACAGGTTCTTTTCTTTTGCCAACCCGGCCGCACGCCGCAAGAGCCTGATGCCGGCGGGGTCCGCCCCGTGGGGTTTCTCGACAAAGACATGTTTGCCGGCCTGGAGCGCGGCCATTGTGTGGAACGGGTGAAACTTGGCTGCGTTGGCGATCAGGACCACATCGGAGGCCTCGATCACCTGCCTGTATGCGTCAAAGCCCGTGAAGCAGTGATCGTCATCGACCATGACCTGGTCTTTCTTCTGCTTTCTGAGCAGTTCCCGCTTGTCCTTGATGCGGTTCATCAGGATGTCGCACATGGCGACAAGCCGCGCGCCGGGATCGGCGGTGAGCGCCTGCGCGGCGGCGCCGGTGCATCGCGGGCCGCAGCCGATCATGCCGACGCGGATAATATCGCTGCCGGCGGCATATGCGTTTTTCGCGGCAAAGTCGGCGCCCGAGACGGCGGCAGTGGCCGCCGCCGCCGAACTCTTCAGGAAATCACGCCGTGTGGTGCCGCTGTTCTTGCCGGATTCTTCAGAAATGCTCATGATATTCCCTCGTGCGATAGGCCGTGTTTGGACTGGATCACCCGCGGATCAAAGCATAAGTGCTTCTTATAAGGGCTGTCAACAAAGCAGTTGGCGCAGGGCGGTTGGCACCGCCGCCGATCCCGACCGGGCGGACACGGCACAACCGGCGAATCCAGCGACTAAGTCGGCTTGCCGCGGCGCATTCCTGGCTGAAACCGGCGGTAGTGCCTTCCTGCTGCGGCTGTATGTGCTGTCTATGGCTGTGTCAGGGGGTTGGGCAGCTTATGGGCAGCGTGCCTGCCGCGGTGCCGTCGCTTGTCCACAACTGGTGGCCGTGCGCCGTGTCGCCGGCCGAGAAGTAAAGCTTGCCGTTCATCGCCGTCAAATCAGTGGGAGCGATGCCGATCGGCGTGTCCGAGATGTCGCTTACCATGCCGGTGCCCGGGGCGGTGCCGTCGCTCTTCCACAGGCCCTCCTGACCATGGCTGTTCTCCGCCGTGAAGAACATCGTGTCGCCCACGACGGCGGTATAGTTGTTGGCACCGTAGAACAGGGTCGGGTTAATCGTGGACAGTAGTGTTCCGCCGGACCCGGTTGTGGCGAACAGGCCGGTATGGGGCTGGCTGTCCACATCGTAGAGGGCGCAATAGAGGAGCTTTCCATTGAACGCGGTCAGGCTCCATGGACGGTAACTGTATCCGTCCGCCCTGAAGGTGGAGGTGCCGTTGGTGGCCCATATTTGGGTGTTGAGCAAGTTGACATCAAGCTCGGCTCCAAAGTACAACAGTCCGCCGGAAACCACAAGATTGCCCGGGCCGTAGTCGAAATTGTGGAGATCCCGCGTGCCCGCCGGTGTTCCATCGGTGACCATGAGTGCACCGTGTACCGTCTCGCTGGCGGCCTGGAAGAATACCTGTCCGCCCAATCCGGCGATCTCGTTTGTGTCACGGCTGCTAAAGACAGGGATGGTGCCCGCCTCGGTGCCGTCGCTTTTCCACAATGTCATGATCTGGGGGTCATACTGCACCTTATTGGAGAAGTAGAGCACACCGTCGCAGTTGACCATTGTGCCCGGATGTGAGTTCAGTCCCCAAGATTTTACAGTGCGTGTGCCTTCCGTGGTGCCGTCCGTGATCCACAATTTCCCGCTATCGGTTTCACTGGTGCTGAAATACATGCTGTTGCCAACCACCTCGGGCTCTATGATCGGGGATGAAGCGCCCAACCCCGCCACGATAACGGTGCCGTCTTCGGTGCCGTCACTCTTCCAGAGCGCGTTTTCGCTGTTTCCCCAACCCAGGAAATACAGGGTGCCGTTGAGGTTTCTCATGAACTGTATGCCGGCGCCGCCCTGCCCGGGCAGGACGTCTTTTACCAGCCGTGTTCCCTCAAAAGTGCCGTCGGTTTTCCACAACTCGGTTCCGGAATAGGGTCCCGTGGCAAGGAAATACAGTGTGGAACCCACGGCGCAAAGGCTGTTCGGCGCAAAAGTGGTGAAAGTGTCGGCCATAAAGTAGGCCTCCACGTATCGGTTGGCGTTTATCATAATTGTGATGGGCTGTTTGGTGCCTGCGAGTTCGCCGCCCCAGATTTCAAAGCGGTTGCCGGTATCGGGATTGGGCGTAAGCGTGACGACCGTCTCAAAAGGATAGGTGCCGCCGGGCGGGTCCAGCGTGACGCCACCGCCGCCCGTCGCGTTGAGTGTCAGCGTGTATTGTTCCCGCGCGAACACGGCCGTGACAGATTTGTCGGCATCCATGGTTATCTGAACAAAGGTGGCGCCGCCAGACAACGCCCCCTCCCAGTGGTCGAAATGCCAGCCTGTCGAAGGATTCGCGGACAACGACACGAGTGTGCCGGATTCGTAGGCGCCGCCGGGCGGGTCGAGTGTCACGGTGCCCCCGCCGTCTATCGTGACACTGAGCGCAAAGGGGTTGACCGCGAAGACGGCCGTGACCGTTTTGGCGGAATCCATGGTGATCTGTGCGGGATTGGCGTTGCCGGACAATGCGCTTTCCCAGTGGTCAAAATGCCAACCCGGGGCGGGCGAAGGCGTCAGGGTGACGGGCGTGCCCGCGTCGTAGGTTCCGCCCGCGGGAGCCAGCGCCACGGTGCCCTGGCCGGTGACGTTGACGGACAGTGCATATTGGTTAACGGCAAACACGGCCGTGACCGATTTGGCGGCATCCATGGTCACCGTCGCGGGGTTGTCATTGCCGGACAACGCGCCGGTCCAGTGGTCGAAGTGCCAGCCTGAAGCGGGTGTGGGCGTGAGGGTGACGGAAGTGCCCGTGTCGTAGGTTGCGCCTGCAGGGGCCAAGGCCACGGTTCCCTGTCCGATGATGTCGATGGTGAGCAAATATTGATTGACGGCAAAGACGGCTGTAACCGTCTTGTCTGCGTCCATTGTCACCTGTGCGGGATTGGTGTTGCCGGACAATGCGCCGGTCCAGTGGTCGAAATGCCAGCCTGCGGCGGGTGCGGCCGTCAGGACGACAGACGCGCCTTCCTCGTAGGTTCCGCCGGACGGGTCGAGTGTCACAGCTCCCTGGCCGGTGGTGAGCACGGTCAGGTCGTGCTTGGCGGGCGGGCATCCCGCGAGCAGCAGCATGAAAACCAGTGCAATGGCCCAAACGCAATTGTTCCATACATTCGCGCACATGCCGGTAGTCTCCTTGTTTTGAAGTGTGCCGGACGCACTGGACACGAGCATGGCCGCGGGCGCGTGCTACCCCGCGACTTCTTTCATCGCCGCGGTCAGCGCGGCGATTCCTTTCTTTATGTCGCCAACCCGGTCGCCGCCCGCTTCGCGCTCAAAAATATAGCCGCCCCCGAAGTCGGACTCGGCCAGAATGCGGACAAACGCGACCCAGTCCACCTCGCCCGTACCGACCACGACTTCCTCGCCCCACTGGCCTTTCACTTTCGTGCGTTTGGCGTCCTTGACGTGGACCTGCTTCACATGGGGGGCGAGGAGGCGCAGTGCCTCAATGGGGTTGTCCATGTCGTAGAGGATCATATTGGCGGGGTCGAAATTTATTGCGACGTTGTTGACGCCTCGCTTCTTCAACTCGCCCAGGAACGCAAGCAGCGTGGACGCGGACTCCTGTCCCGTTTCGAGCAGCAGGGTGACGCCGCTGGCCCCGAACACTTCGGCGAGGGTCACCACGCGGCCGCAAAGCTTGTCGAAATTCGGATCCGCGGTGTCATGCGGGAGAAAGCCCGCGTGGGCGTTTGTGCCGGTGATGCCCATGGTCTTGGCCACGGCGGCGGTGGCGTGCGCCAGTTGCAGATTCTCCTCCCAGTGCTCATCGGGAACGACACCGCCGGTTTTGCGAATGGTTTCGGGCGTCGTGTAATCCTCGCCGACGGTCGAATACATGCCTGAGACGATGGTGATGCCGGACGCGGCCAGCAGTTCCTGCACGCCGTCGAGTGCGCCCGGGTCGCCACGGTGCGGGGTCAGACCAAGCTGCACTTTCTTGAGTCCAAGCGCGTTTGCCTTCTCCGCCAATTCTTTGGGGCCGGCGGCCTGGAGCGACCAACTGCACACGCCCATCTGTTCTATCGACTGCGTCTTCACGGCAATGCTCCTTCGGTTTGCTGGGACGAAGCCCATTCTGTAATGCGCCCAACCGGGGCGGTTTGCGGCGGTTTCGCGCCCCGCAGAAGTATTGATTAGGGCGGGAGGGCATTTCAAACTTGGCGCGCGGAAGATATTCGATACCGGGCCGGTCCGCTAAACGAAAGCACGGCGGAGCATTTCGGCGGCGCCGGGGTCCAGTTGTTCCATGTGGCGCAGTTCCTCGAAGCGGTCGTAGAGGTCCTCGACGCGCAACTGGCGTTTTTCGGCTTCGGCCGACTCATGGATCACCCGGCCCCGGTGCATCATGATCAGCCGGTCGCCCAGGTTTACGGCCTGGGTCATGGAGTGGGTTACCATCATGGTCGTGAGCTTTTCGCGTGAGACAATATCATGGGTGAGGCGGATGACCATGTCGGCGGTCTTGGGATCGAGTGCTGCGGTGTGCTCGTCGAGCAGCAGCAGTTGCGGGCGGACCCAGGTGGCCATGAGCAGCGTGAGCGCCTGGCGCTGGCCGCCGGAGAGACTGCCGATCTCGTTGTGGAGGCGGTCTTCGAGCCCGATGTTGAGCGTGCGGACACGGTCGCGGAAGTCGTCCACGAGCGTATGCGACAGCGCCCAGCCCAAGCCCCGGCGGCGGCCCCGCCGGGCGGCGAGGGCAAGGTTTTCGGCGATGCTCATGCCGGGGGCTGTTCCGCTGAAGGGGTTCTGAAACACGCGGCCAATGAGTTTGGCGCGGCGGTATTCCGGCCAGCGGGTAATGTCTTTGCCTGCGAGGTGAATCCGGCCGGTGTCCACCATAAAGGTGCCCGCCACCGCGTTGAGCAGCGTCGATTTTCCGGAGCCGTTGGTGCCGATGACCACGACGAAGGAACCGTCCTCCATTTTTAGGTTGACGCCGCGCAGGGCGCGCACCTCGTCGGGGGTGGCCGGATTGAATGTTTTCTCGACGGATTGAATGCTAAGCACTGCGCACCATCCCTTTCCGTCCGTGCATTCCGGCGATGATGCCCGGGAGTATGAGGGCCATGAACACGAACGCGGCGGTGATGAGTTTCAGGTCGTTTGGATTGAGGCCCCAGCGCAGCGCGATGGCCACAAGCAGCCGGAACAGGACCGATCCCATGACAGCGCCGACGATGGTCAGGCCGAGATGCCGCGTGCGCACGAGGGCCTCGCCCATGATGACGCTTGCCAGGCCCCAGACGATCATGCCGATGCCCATCTGGACGTCGGCAAAGCCCTGGTACTGGGCGAAGAGCGCGCCGGACAGGGCGACGAGGCCGTTGGAGAGGGCCAGCCCGGCGACAATCATGCCGTCGGTGTTGGCGCCGAGGGCGCGGACCATCTGGTCGTTGTTGCCGGTGGCGCGCATGGCTGTGCCCAGATTGGTGCGGAAGAAGGCGTAAACCAAACCGCCGACCAGTGCGGTGAACAGGAATGCAAAGGCAAGCATGGCGGCGTCCCGGACGGAGACTTCCCAGCCGGCCACGAGGAATGCGGCGCGTCCGCCCAGCAGGAACATGCCGGCCTTCTCCGCAAGCGTTGTCATGGTGGTGATGCTGTCCCCGAGGAGGGGGACGTTGCTCTTGCCCATGATGCGCAGGTTTACGGAGTAGAGCGCCGTCATGACCAGGATTCCGGAGAGGAGTTTGTGAATCTTGAAGCGGGTGTGGAGGACGCCGGTGAGGGTGCCTGCCACGCATCCGGCGGCACCCGCCGCCAGCGAGGCCAGGACGGGATGGACCCCTTTGATCAGCAGTACGGCTGCAACGGCCGCGCCGAGCGTGAGCGATCCGTCCACGGTGATGTCCGGAAAGTCAAATATGCGGAACGAGACATAGACGCCGAGCGCCAGAAGGGACAAGAAGAGGCCTATGGTGAGTGAGCCGAGCAGGAGATTCACAATGCGTTGCTCCTTCCCGGCGTTTCCCGTCCGTCCGCGGCCCGCTCCACCGTGCCAATCGGCGCCGCCCAAACGGCGCCGCGAACGAAGAGGCTCTCTCCGGCACCGACAATCGGGCGGGTGTCGTTCAACAGGTGCCAGACACCGAGGAGTGACTGCCCCTCGAACATTGCGGTCAGCGTCGCGTTCAACGAAATGGGTCCTTTGGGCAGTGCCCGATGGGAAAAGGCAGCGGCATGGAAGTGGCCTGTGGGTCCTGTCTCGCCGCCCAGCGGTCGGAGGAAGGCTGCGAGATCGGTGCGTTCCCTGCGTGATGCCACACCGGCCGCGAGGACCATGTTGCGGCCGTGGTGGCGTTCGGGGGCAAAACTCAGCCATTCGCGCAGGCCGGGATGATCGAACAGGGCCTCTTCGGCCGGTTTGACGCCGGGAGAGCGCCGGAGCGCGGCCCCGACGATTCCGGCGGTTTCGGCGATCATGACGAGTCCGGCGGTGTCCGCCGACAGGAGGCTTAAGACGGCCTCCGCCAACTGCGAGAAGGGGGCTTCGCCCGTTTCTCCGCCCACTTCAAAACGCACGCACTGGGACAGTTCACCCGAGCAGGTTATGCCGTACAGCGTCTGTATTTTCGGAACAAGACTTCCGCGCGTGACCATGTAATCGGGAAGTTTTGACCCGTCGGTGGGCAGGTACGCAGCCGCACCATCGACGGCGAGATACTCGCCAAACCGGTCCTTGCATTCCGCATAGTCCTGACCAAAGGCACCCAGGCCCAGGGAGAAGGTTCCCGAAGGAAGCGTGAGCCGGGTTATGTCGGCGGGTTCAAAGCGGCCGTTTGCCAGCTTGTCCGGGTTTCCGGTCAACCGGCAGGAAAGCGGAGTGGCCGTGGGGCCGGGATGGACGGTGCAGCGAATGGCGCCAAAACTGCGTTCGTGTGTTGACGCCGCGCCGCCCTCTTCGACCGGTCTTTCCGTTTTACCCGAGAAGAGCATGTCGGCCAGCCCGGCCATCTCAAGGATGGAGCGGACCATTTCGGAAGGCTCGATGACCACGAAGCCTCCGCCGAGACCGCGCAGCGTGCGAAAGTACTTGAGCAGGATGCGAATACCCGCGGAACTCATGTAGGGGACGGCGGCCATGTGCAGGCGGATACGGTGTTCGCCGCGCCGGACCGCGTCGCCCAAGTGGAGATCGACCACGCCCGCCTGTTGGGCGTCCAGCCGTCCGGTGAGCCGGACTTCGAGGTGCTGGTCGTGCTTGTTTTGTTCAATCTGCATGGTTATCGAATCACCTCGTCCGCGCGCGCCAGAATGGCCGGCGGGATTTCGAGCCCGCATGCCGCCGCGTTGGGCAGGTTAATGACCATTTTCGTCTTGCTGATGGGGCGGAAGGGCATCGCGGCCGGGGATTCGCCGCCCATGACGCGCACCGCGAGGCGGGCCACGTCCTCTCCGGCGCTGTGATAGTCCCGGGCCCAGGACACCGCCCCGCCCTTTTTCCGGATAAGCCCGCTCATGAAGGCAAACAGGGGTTTCTTTTCCCGGCGTGCGACCTGCACGATGCTTGTGAAGGAGACATCGTGAAGGTTGTCCGGGATTTGGCAGATGATGTCCACGTTTTGCGCCGCCAGCGACTGTGCGGCTGTGGGCACCTCGGCGCTGGTCGTGCTGGCGACCGCGACCAGTTCCATGCCGGCCGCCTTTACGGCTTTCTCGAAGCAGTCCTTCCCGTAGGCTGAGTTTATTTCGGAGGGGCAGAAGAGCGTGCCGATTCGGTGTGCCCGCGGATTGAATTCCTGAAGCAGCTTTACCATGCCGGTCCAGTCGTGCTGGGAGGACAGGCCGGTCACATTGGGCATATGGTCCTCGGCGGT
>CAZOMH010000042.1:0-14073 GCA_964580415.1 uncultured Nitrospirales bacterium | reverse complement strand
TTGCGGATGACATAGCCTTTGTGGGCCAGCAGCACGCCCTGCGCACCGCGCAGGCGAACCCCGAAGACGGACAATGGGAAGCCCTCTGGCTGCGCGCGCATGAGGCGCGGCGGGGACTCGTCCTTGCCAATCCCCTCACCCAAACGGGACCGCTGCTCTTCGTGAAGCAGGCACCGGGCATGTTCAGCCACCAGTTGACCCAGTACTACGGCCGCTACGCGCGGCCCGGCGGCGGTGTCTTTGTGCTGGACCGTCCGGGCACCTCCATGCAGGCGCGGCCGCTCGCGGCCGGAGCCTTCCCGCAGGGCAGTTACATGCACCCCGAAGTCACCCACGACGCCACCCGGGTGCTGGTTTCCTTCTGTGCCGTCGATGCGCCGGCACGGGACACCTTCAAGGGCGAACATGGGCATTATTACCATCTCTACGACATGGCCGCCGACGGCTCCGGCGTGCGTGAACTGACCGACGGCGCTTTCGACGATTTCGCGCCCAAGGAACTGCCCAACGGACAAATCATCTTCATCTCCACACGGCGCGGCGGATGGCACCGCTGCGGCACCCCGGGCTGCGAAGTGTACACCCTCACCCTGATGAACCCGGACGGCACCAACATTCACACTGTGTCCTATCACGAGACACAGGAATGGGACCCGTCCGTGCTCAACGACGGCCGCGTCATCTACACGCGCTGGGACTATGTCGACCGCAACGCCGTCTTCTATGAACAACTCTGGTCCGTGCGCCCCGACGGCACCGCACCGGCCGCATTCTACGGCAACAACACCTTCAATCCGGTGGGCACATGGGAGGCCCGCGCCATCCCCGGTTCGCAGCAAATCATGGCCACCGCCGCGCCGCACCACGGCATGACGGCCGGCTCCATCATTCTAGTCGACCCGACCAGGGGTGTGGACGGTCCGGCCCCCGTCACCCGCCTCACCCCGGACACCCCCTTCCCCGAGAGCGAGTCGCTGCTGCAGCCGCAATGGCGCTCCGCGGTCGGCACCGAACCGCCCAACCGCACGCCCGACATGGACCGCTGGCCGGGACAGTGTTTCCGCAGCCCCTGGCCGCTGTCGGAAAAGTATTTCATCGCGGCCTTCAGCTACGACCCGCTCGTCGGCGAGCCCAAAAACAACGCCGCAAACATCTTCGGCCTGTACTTCGTGGACGCCTTCGGCAACCGCGAACTCCTCTACCGCGACCTCAACATTGCCAGCGCCTGGCCCATCCCGCTGCGCCCGCGCGACAAGGCGCCCGAACTGCCGGCCATGCACGACGCGACCGCGTCAAAGGAAGGCACCTACTTCCTGCAAAACGTGTACGACAGCAACCCCGGCGTGGAACCCGGCACCATCAAGCAGCTGCGCATCGTGCAGGTGCTGCCCAAATCGACCTCCGGCGCAAACAATCCCACCGTGGGCGCCGCGAATGCGTCGCCCGGCAAGCAGGTGTTGGGCACAGTCCCGGTCGAGGCCGACGGCTCCGCCTGCTTCCGCGCGCCCACGGGCATCGCCCTCGCGTTCCAGGCGCTCGACGAACTCGGCCAGGCGGCCCAGGTCATGCGCAGCGTGAGTTATCTGCAGCCCGGCGAAACCGCCTCCTGCGTCGGCTGCCACGAACCGCGCCTCAGCGCCCCGGCCGTGAATAACACCACACCCCTGGCCACCCAGCGCCCCCCGTCGACCATCATGCCCGGCCCCGACGGCTCCAGCCCGCTCAGCTACCCCATCCTCGTGCAGCCCGTGCTGGACAACCACTGCGTCCGCTGCCATTCCGGCGAAAAGCCCGCAGGGCCCAAGGACAAGCCGATCATGCTGACTGGAGAACCGGCCGGCCGTTACACCACCTCCTACAACGCGCTCATAGAGCGGGTGTCCTATTCCGCCTGGGGCCGTGGCAACTTCCCCGACGGCAACAGCGAACCCCTCGCGCAGCCGGGATTCTTCGGGGCCAAAGGCAGTCCGCTCATGAAGATGCTGCTGGCGGGCCATCACGAGGTGAAACTCGGCGCCGACGAATTCGACCGGCTCGTCACCTGGATTGACGCGAATGCGCTCTTCTATGGCACCTTCTTCCCCGAGGAACAGGCCAAGCAGCAGCGCGGCGAGCGCATCGCGGGACCGGGCCTGGAGTAATTCCGGTTGAAGAGGCTTCCAGCCTCTTTCCTTCGTGAACCGTTGCGCGCAATTCCCGAAACAGGCTGTCGCCTACAGTTTGAACAGCGCGTCGATGATCTGGTGGTTCACGTTGAGGATGAACCGAAGCAGTGTCACAAAGTTGAGTGAGGCCGCCCGTGCGGGCATTTGTTGCTGCTTGCTGGTCGCTCGGATATGCTTCATCACAAATACTCCTTCTCTCTTGAAGCGCTAGTTCGGGATTTCCCGATGTTCGCCCTGCTTTGGATGCCATCGCTTGCCGTCCGGCGTGACCGACACCCAGTCATACCTGCCTGAACGGCAGTTCACCGTGATCAGTTTGCCGCCCTTGGGGAAGATGTCGGCGCCGTACCCGCCAGCCCGACTCACCCGTCCGTACACCAGTTCCACGCCGTCCGCCATGCCGGAATAGTCATTCTGGTGGTCATGTCCGCAGAAACAGGCCCGAACGCCCGCCGCCTTCAACACCGCAAGCGCCGATCCGTCCTCCTTCTCCATGCACACATCCTCCCCCTTCATCCCGAGGGCGGTGCCGTTCTTCCAGATGTCATCGTACTGCCTGAGCGGAATGTGAAAGAACGCAAAACGCGGCACCGGCACGGGGTCGGTCTTAAGCAAGTCTTGAAGCCACTGCCGCTGCGCCTGCTGCAGACCGTCACGGTGGGAATTAAGGCAGACCATTTGCCAGACCCGCTTGTGTTCTTTGTCCTCAACATCAATCGCATAGTTTCCATCCGCATCGCCGCCGCGGTAAAGCGAATTCTTCGCATGCGTAAGCGCGTCATGGGCCACTGAATAGTCGGATACCTGATCGTGGTTCCCCCAGGCAAAGGCCCACGGCACCCCAAGCGCCACGAAGTGGTTGACGGCCCAGCGCATCCGGCTTTCCCCAAGCCCTTCCGCATCCTCCGGCCACACGTCCCCCGTAACCATCACCAAGTCCGGCTTTGCCAGCGCCACCAGCTTGCGCATGTTTTCCACGGCACGCTCGTTGAAGGCGTCACGCACTTCTTTCTCGTGCGAGAAAAAGTGCAGGTCCGTCAACTGGAGGATGCGGAAACGCTTGGGATGCTTTACAGTAAGCCGCGCAGCCCCAACCGCAGTGCCGGTTCCCATAAGAACCAGCCCGGCGCAGGCCAGCGAGGATTTCAAGAACGCCCTGCGTGTCAATTGTGCCATGGTCTGAAGCCTCCTGTGGCAATGGAATCATACTCGTTTGTTATACTGGATTCACTTGGGCCGATTTGGCCGGTTCGAACATCCAAGCGGAGAAAGGGACATCATGCAACGGCGCGATTTTCTAAAAGCCACGGGAACCGGGGTCCTCGGTGTCTCCACCTTTCTTTCCGCTTCATCCACCCATGCGGACGGCACGGACAAAGATGCAAAGGACATCCGCGCACTGTTCGAATCGGACGACAAGGCCGTAATGGACCTGCTGGAAACGGTCTACGACAAGTGCGTCCTCGGCAAGGTGTTCCCCGCCGAGGAACCCATGAAGCACAACTGGATCGCGCCCGGTGGCGGCTACCGCGGGCAGTGGATCTGGGACACCATGTTTGTCGTCGACCTCCTGGCCATCCTGCCCGGCAAGGAACAGATCATCCGCGACGTATTTCAGAACTACTGGGACTTCCAGCCCCGCTGGAACGAGCGGATGCCCGACTACGCCCACGACATGATCCCCTGCATGATCGAGCCGGGCAAGAAGGACTGGGACAAGTTCCCGGCGTACTCGCAAATCCCCATCCTGGGCTGGGGGTTGGAACGCGTCTACCGGCGCAACGGCGACAGGCAACTGCTCAAGAACGCGCTCGAACCCCTGGAGCGTTTCCACGAGTGGTACTGGCGTGAACGCGACGTGACGAATGTCGGGTTGATCGCCGTAGGTTCCTACAGCGGAGATGTGCAGCACGCCCGTTTCGAAACCTTCGATTTCGAATGCAATCTGGACGACCTGAAGCTGACCCCGCACCCCGCGCGCAAGGGACCGGACGAGGGCGCGTGGTATGGCGACATCTGCGCCGCCGGAAACACCGCCTACCTCGTCATGGGAGAACGAAGTCTCGTCACCCTCGCGGAGATCATGGGCGATCACGCCATGGCCGACCGGCGGAGGGCGCGCATAGACAAAGCCGTTGCCGCCATGCGCGCACACATGTGGGACGAGGCAGCCGGCACCTTCCTCTCGGTGAAGCGCGACACGCTGGAAAAAGTGCCCGTGGCCACCATCGGCAGTTGGATGGGACTCACCGCCGGGGTGCCCACGCCCGAAATGGCCAAACGCATGGCCGAAGCGCTCGCCGGACCCAGCTGGCAGACGCCGCTCCCCGTATGCACCGTTGACCGCAGCGACAAACGCTGGAAATCGGACGGGTTCTGGCGCGGCGATGTGTGGCCCGCCACCAACTACCAGGTCGCCTGCGGCTTGGCCGACTACGGTTACAAGGAACTCGCCGCCGCCATCGCCGACAAGACCGTCGCCAACGCCATGGTCAACGGCATCAGCGAACACTACGACTCCGTCACGGGAAAAAAACTCGGCGTTGAATACCTCGGCATGACCTGCACCGTGGTCGCCATGATGCTCGACGGACTCTGCCGTGGACATTCACTAAAATGCAGGCGGGAAAAATAGCCTGAGAGACACCCGCTCCCGATTCTCCCGGTTGCCGCCATCCAACCCGCATATTCCACCAGTATTTGCGAGCCCCGACCGCCTCTGGCAACGATTCGCTGAAGCAAGAAGGTATTGGAATGTGGGACAGCCGCCCTCGGCTGTCGGCCCGTGCCAGGCGATCTGGAACCACTGGCGAGGGTGCCTGTTCCTAAACTTTCTCAGCAACCCCGGACCGCCTCTGGCAACGATTCGCCGTAGAAAGTTGAACAACTATGAGTTCGGGACGGCACCCTTTTTGAGTGCGGTGGCCATGCCACCGCTTTCCTGCGGAAGCGTTGCTTCCGCAGGACGCCGGGGCCATGCCCCGGCGCCGCGAAGCTGGTAAGAGACCTCCGGACTACTACTTTCCCGCCCCGGAAAGCACCAGCCCCTTTTCAGCGTCCACACGGGCCACATGCACCACGCCCCGCCACCGCTTCGAATTGCCCTCGTCCCTGGAAATCGTCTGCCCCACCAGCACCTCGTCCCCCTGCCAGGATTTCATCCCATACCCGGCGTCAAACGCATGCCTGCCGACTATGTTCAGTGAGTCATCGAGCTTGAGCAGGATGTCGCCGTAACAGCCCAGCCAGAAGAAGCCGCCATGCCGGGAAATCGTCTGCACG
Organism: uncultured Nitrospirales bacterium; assembly: GCA_964580415.1. Lineage (GTDB taxonomy): Bacteria > Hydrogenedentota > Hydrogenedentia > Hydrogenedentales > CAITNO01 > CAITNO01. The sequence goes on along the minus strand of CAZOMH010000042.1, from coordinate 8,626 downwards.
CCCAGGTCCGTGTGGCCGCTCGGAATCGTGCGCGTCTCCAAGTACCGAAAGTCCTTGTCGTAGATGTAGATGAAGTTCTCTTCCGCTTTCGGGTCCGCCCCGCCCACGACGTAAAAACGGCCATCGTAAAACTCAACGCCGCCCGCCCCGTAGGTGGCCTCGGGCACCGGCTTCATCTCGATAAGCTTCAGGTCCGCCGCATCGTACACGTAGACCTTGGAGTTGTTGCTGGGCCTGTCCCAACTGGTGCATGCGGCGACATACACCTTGCCGTCCGCGCAGGTCAGGTCGCCCAAATGGTACATCGCCTTCGCCTTCGCCTGAACCTTTCCATTCAAATCCGTCTTGACCAGTGTCAGCGTGAAACTCCAGAAAAGCGCGTCCGTATGGTTGGTGGCTACCCCCTGCAAATGGGCGCCGTATTCGCCTTCGCATTGGATTTCGGCCGGAAGTTGCGCTGTGACGGGCGCCTTGTCCTGCTGCCCCCCGGCGCGAAACATAAAGAAAGCGGCCAGCAGACATACCGCCGCACATCCCGCCCGTGCCGGCAACATCCCGGCGTCACGACCCTGCTTCCCGCGTGTTTTCATTTTCACCGTCCCGATGTGTAGCTGTCGATGATAAGCGTTACCGAGGCCCATGTCCTGCTCACGGGGTACTTGTCTGGGTACCGCAGAAACGTGACGTGCCCGTCCATGTACAGCACATTGCAGCCGCCTGGAACATGGTTGTAGGTGGTGTATCCCAGCTTTGACGTGGGCGGACCGATCTGGTCATAGCTGACCACAATATCCGACTGCGCCAGGGCACCCGCGCCCGGATTGTTAATGTCGGCCACAAAGAAACGCTCCACGCCCTCCTTGAGCCGGGGAATGACCACCGCGCCGCGCGTCTCATGCTGGTACTCCGGCAAATCCCGGCAAAACTCGGGCCTGCCCGGCGACGACCCGAAAAGAACCTGCGCCAGCATGGCCGCCATTGCGGCGGAGATATCGACGCCCAATTGGGCGTTCTCCGTGTTGTCTCCGCCCCCCGTGCCTATCAGGTAATCATCCGCGCGGAGCGCCCATCCCGTGTAAACATACGAGAAGGAAGTCAGTGCGCAAATGTCCAGGACGCCGTTGTTGTAAGAATACATCTGCCTCTTGAAAAAAGGTGCCCCGTCCGGATCGGAGGGGCATACGATGACATTCAAATCACTCATGTACTCGGGATAGACCTGCTGGCCGTCGAAACACAAGTCGCTGCGGTTCCATGTGGTGCAGGGACCGTTTCCGCTGGACCTAATCTTGAGTGTCGGAAATTCACCGTGGTTCTCGTCGGCGTACATTTTGAAGGAAAGCCCCATCTGCTTCAGATTGTTCTGGCAGGAGGAACGCCGCGCCGCCTCCCTCGCCCGGGCCAGAGCGGGAAGCAAAATGGCCGCCAAAATGCCAATAATCGCAATAACCACCAGCAGCTCAATGAGGGTAAAACCGCTTCTTCGCATAATGACCCCTTGCTCACACACGGCGTGGATGACAATTGCCTGGACCCTGCGCAGAGTGTACTGCGGCGCCGTATTTCTGTCAACAAGAAAAACCGGTGTGCCCCCTTCCACACATCGGCCCGAACGCCGGACGCAGCGGTTGTATATCGTTTTCTTGGGCGTCCGCCGGCAGCCCCCCCCGCGGAAACCCCGGCTGTCCGCGTCGCGGCACTATAACGCATACGCGGGCGTCATGCCCTTCCCCGGCGGACCGTCCCGGAACCGCCTGCCAACAGAAGGCAAAAGCACGCTGGGGGCGCATCTCACCGCAATCCCCCATTGAGGATGGTGGGGGCAAAAGTCGGTTTGGGGATGTATTACGCCAAAACCTGACCATGCACCTGTCCCAAGTCCCCCATCGCGGGGGGGTGGCCCGAAGGGCCGGGGGGTGTCGTCCCAGCGCGCCACAGCCCAACCAATCCTTCTGTTCTCCCTGTTTTGGAACCGAGTAGAACCGGTCCCGCACCGTTTTCCGGTTCGCCTCCCATGGGGTATACTCCGGACGCAATCAGCAACCCAACCATGGGAGAATGACCATGTTAAGCCTTATTCTCGCGGCGATAATCACCTGCGCGCAGGGTGCCGCAACCCCGGTCCCGGCAGGACTGACACCCGCACAACTGCGCTGCGAATATCTGGTCAATCCATTGGGCATCGACACCCCCCGGCCGCGGTTGAGTTGGGTGCTGGAATCGGCCGAACGCGCCCAGCGACAAACCGCCTACCAGATTCACGTAGCCCCGGACACGGCTCTGCTTGGGAAAGATAGCGCTCTGCTATGGGATTCGGGACGGGTCGAATCGACGGAACAGAACCAGATCGAATACGCGGGCCCGGCGCTGCGGTCGCACCAGCAGTGTTTCTGGTCCGTGCGTGTGTGGGATGCGGCAGGCACGCCCGGTCCGTGGAGCGCCCCCGCCCAGTGGACCATGGGCATCCTCAAGCCGGAAGACTGGAAAGCCTCCTGGGTCACCGCCCCCGAAGGTGTGGCGGAGGCTTCTGACAAGTCCGGCCCGCTTCCCCTGTTCCGGCGTGATTTCAATGTCGCCAAGCCGGTAACCCGGGCGTTGCTCTACGTCTGTGGCCTCGGTTTCTACGAGGCATCCCTGAACGGAAAAAAGGTCGGCGACGCAGTCCTCGATCCCGGATGGACGAACTACCGAAAGACCTGCCTCTATTCCGCCTATGACGTCACTGCCATGCTGTCCGACAAGGACAACGCGATGGGTGTCATGCTGGGCAACGGCATGTACAACGTGCCCGGCGGCCGGTATGTGAAGTTCACGGGCACCTTTGGCCCGCCCAAAATGATTGTGCAACTCCGCATCGAATATGCCGACGGCACCACCGAAGATGTGGGGACGGACAGTTCCTGGCGCGCCGCACAGGGACCCATCGTGTTCTCCTGCATGTACGGAGGCGAAGATTACGACGCGCGCAACGGGCTGCCCGGTTGGGATACGCCCGGATTCGACGCGGCGTCCTGGAAATCCGCCGCAACCACAGACAGCCCCGGCGGCAGACTCTCCGGCGCGTCAGCGCCCCCTGTCAAGGTCATGCAGACCTTCACCCCCGCCAAGGTGACGCGGCTTGCCGACGGCATGTACGTGTACGACCTCGGCCAAAACTTCTCCGGGCGCCCCTGCATCAAGGTCAGGGGACCGCGCGGCGCCACGGTAAAACTTATCCCCGGTGAGTTGCTTGACGAAAAAGGCCGGGCATCCCAGCGCAGCTCGGGCGGACCCATGGGATTCAGCTGCACCCTGAAAGGCGACGGCGTCGAGGAATGGTGCCCGCGTTTCTCCTACTACGGATTCCGCCACGTCCAAGTCGAAGGTGCGCGTCCGGAAGGAAGCACCGAAGACGACAAAGGCCTGCCTGAAGTGCTGGAAGTAAAGGGCGAGTTCACCCACTCCTCCGCCAATGTCGTCGGCGAATTTGAATGCGCAAACCCCATGCTGAACAAAGTCCACGCGCTAATCCTCGCCTCCATCCGCAGCAACCTGCAAAGCGTGCTGACCGACTGCCCGCACCGAGAGAAGCTCGGTTGGCTGGAAGTGTCCCACCTCTTGGCCGACGGGCTCATGTACAACTTCGACCTGGCCCGGTTCTACGCCAAGATTGAGCAGGACATGGCCGACTCGCAGATTGAAAACGGCCTGATCCCGGACATCGCGCCCGAATACACCGTGTTCAACAAGGGCTTCCGAGACTCCCCCGAATGGGGCAGCGCGGGCGTCGTCAACCCGTGGAACACCTGGATAATGTACGGCGACCGGCGCACGCTCGACACCCATTTTGGCGTCATGCTCCGCTACGCCGACTACCTCCAAAGCACCGCCAGGGACCAGATCGTTTCCCACGGGCTCGGTGACTGGTACGACATCGGACCCGGAGGGCCCGGCGAATCCAAACTGACCTCCAAGGGCCTCACATCCACCGCCGTCTACTATCAGGACCTTTCCATCCTGCAACAGGTTGCGTCCCTTCTCGGAAAGAAGGATGAGGCTGCCACCCTCGCAGAACGCGCCGCCAAGGTCCGCACGGCGTTCAATACCGCCTTCTACCACCCGAAGGAAAAGCGGTACGACCGGAACAGCCAGACCGCCAACGCCATGCCGATCATTCTGGGCCTGGTCGAAGAGAGCCAGCGCGATGCGGTCACAAACAGCCTCGTCTCGCAAATCGAATCGGGCCAGTACCATGTCACGGCGGGCGACGTCGGTTTCTCCTATCTCGTCCGCGCGCTCACCGGCACCGAACAGGGCGATCTGCTCTACCAAATGGTTTGCCAGACCGACGGGCCCGGCTACGCCTACCAGATCGATCACGGCGCCACCTCACTTACAGAAGCCTGGGACACCAATCCCAGCTCCTCACAAAACCACTGCATGCTGGGCCACGTCGAAGGCTGGTTCTACCGCGGCCTGGCCGGTATCCGTGCGGACGACACCGCACCGGGCTTCCGCCATTTCATCCTGCGCCCGCAGTTGCCAAAAGGTCTGGACTGGGTAAAGGCCCACTACGACTCCATCCGCGGCCGCATCGCCAGCGAATGGCATGTCGGGAAAGACGCGACCACCTGGTCAGTCCAAATCCCGGCCAACACCACGGCGACACTCTACCTGCCGGTCGACAAATTGGAAACCGTCACCGAAAGTGGCAAGCCCCTGACGGAAGCAAAGGGAATCGAAAAGCTGCGCGCCGAATCGGGCAGCACGGTGCTCGAGGCCGCATCAGGCACCTATCAGTTTGAATGGAAGCGGTAAAAGACCTCTGAAGGGCACCGCCGACTCGCGTGAACACGAAACAGACCGGAACCGGCGCACTTTTTTTTGCCGGGGTCGTGCCCCGGCGCCGCGAAGTCCAACTTCGCGGACAAGCGCCGTCGGTTCCGTAACGCCCGCGCAGGGGAACCTTCCAAGAATGCCCCGACAGCAAACTTCTCTCCCCCCGTCATTCTCGCACCTGGAACCTTCCGCAAAAGAAGGTGTTTCACATAAGTGATACCCAGTGGCGCGTATACTTGTTCGTGATGAGACACCATGAACCGGGCCCGTTCCGGGTTTTGCGAGGGCTGGAATGAGATTCTTCGCCGTGTTTTGCCTGTGCGCAGCGTCCCCATGGCTGCAAACCGCAGCCGCAACCGTGCATGCCCCCTATGAAACGGCCGAAAGTCCCGCGCCCCCCAACGGTGTGGACACCGCCGTGCTGGCCTGCCTTAACGAACACGGTTTGGAACCTGCCAATCCCTGTTCGGACGCCGTCTTCATCCGCCGGGCCTATTTGGACGTGATCGGCACCCTCCCCATGCCGATGGAAGTGCGCTTCTTCCTGCAGGACAACCGCCCGGACAAACGGGCCATACTGGTGGATGCGCTGCTCAAACGGGATGAGTTTGCCGACTACTGGGCCATGAAATGGTGCGACGTGCTCCGCGTAAAAGCGGAGTTTCCCATCAATCTCTGGCCCAATGCCGTGCAGGCCTATCACCGGTGGATTCATGACGCCCTGCGCGACAACATGCCCTATGACCAGTTTGCAGGGGCTTTGCTGACCTCCAGCGGGAGCAATTTCCGCGCGGCCCCGGTGAATTTCTACCGGGCCATACAGGGCCGAAAGCCGGAAGATATTGCCGCAGCGGTGGCGCTCACCTTCATGGGAACACGAATAGCCCCCTGGCCGGAAGCGCAAAAGACCGGCATGGCCGCTTTCTTCTCCCGGATAGAATACAAAAAGACGGACGAATGGAAAGAGGAGATCGTCTGCCTGGACCCGAATATGCCCGGCACTCCCTTCCCTGCCACCTTCCCGGACGGGGTCACGCTGCAAATAGCCCCAGACCAGGACCCCAGGGGCGTTTTCGCCGCCTGGCTCGTGTCCAAGGACAATTCCTGGTTTGCCAAGACAGCGGTCAACCGGGTCTGGTGCTGGCTGATGGGACGGGGAATCATCCACGAACCGGACGACATCCGCCCCGACAATCCCCCGGTCAATCCCGGGTTGCTGGCCTTTCTGGAGAAAGAACTGGTGCTCTCCGGCTATGATCTGCGCCATGTCTACCGGGTCATTCTGAACTCGCGCACCTACCAGCAGTCGCCCATTCCCCGCAGCGACAGTCCCGACACGGAAAAGTACTTTGCCTGCTATCCGGCGCGCCGTATGGAAGCGGAGGTGCTCATTGACGCCTTGAACGGAATTGGCGGGGTCGGTGAAGAGTATTCGAGTATGATCCCGGAACCCTTCGCTTTCGTCCCGGAGGACCTGCGCACCATCACCCTCGCCGACGGAAGCACCACGAGTTCCTTCCTCGAGATGTTTGGCCGCCCCTCGCGGGACACCGGCTTGGAATCGGAACGGAACAACCAGTCCACCGATGCCCAGCGGCTGTATATGCTCAATTCCACGGCCATCCAGAAAAAGATCGAGAACAGTCCGCGGTTGCGCGCCCTGTTTCAGGGTTCCAAGGGAAGGCCGCGGGAATTGGTCCAGCGGGCATACATGAACCTCCTCTCGCGTCCGCCCACGCAGGATGAGATGGAAACCGCCCTGGCCTATTCCAAGACTGCGGGGCTGACCCCCAGACAGGCCGCCTCGGACCTGGTTTGGTCGCTCATCAACTCGAAGGAGTTTCTCTTCCGCCACTAGGCCCGCCAGGGACCCCATCTGCGGGCCTCCCTGGAATATAAGGAAACGGACATGCGTGAATCCTACGGCAAAGACGCCCTTACCCGGCGTGACATGCTGCAGCGGGGACTGTTGGGTGCGGCCGGACTGGCCCTGCTCGGTCATCACCGCACTTGGGGCCGGCCCCCCGCCCGGCAGGCCCCGGCCAGGGCCGTCATACAAATCTGGATGTGGGGCGGGCCCAGCCATCTGGACACCTTCGACCCCAAGCCCGAAGCGGGCCGCGACTATTGCGGACCGCTCGACAAACCGATCCCGACAAACGTGGACGGCATCCGCATTTGCGAACTGCTCCCCCTGCTGGCCCGGCAGGCGGACAAGTATGCCATCATTCGCAGTATGACCCACGGGATCAACGCCCACGAAACCGCCTCGTACAGGGTGCAGACGGGCCATGAGCCCGGCGACGGGCTGGTCTACCCCTCCGTCGGCGCCGTCGTGTCGGCGTTCAAAGGGTATGACCACGGTTATCAGGGACTCATCCCCCCCTATATAGTTCTGTGCGAATCGCAGGGCCGGTTTTCCGAGGCCGGTTTTCTGGGACAACGCTGCATGCCCTTCTGCACCGGCGGCGACCCGGCGAAGCAGCCTTTTGCCGTTGAAGGCGTGGTGGCCGAAGGGATAACCGAGGACCGCCAGCGCGGCCGCCGCGAACTGCTGCACGGATTGGATTCGCTGGGCAGGGCGCTGCCCGCAAATCCCCGCCTCCTGCAGTTGGACCAGTGCGAGACAAAGGCCTATGACCTCATTTTGGGCGATTCGGGAAAGCTCTTCGACCTGTCCCAGGAGCCCGCCGAAATGCGGGACCGCTATGGCAAAAGCACCTTCGGGCAAAGCTGCCTGATGGCCCGCCGGCTGGTGGAGCACGGCGTCCCCTATGTCACCATAAATTACAAGGGATGGGACACGCACAAACAGCATTTCGAGAACATGCGCCGCAAACTGCCCGAAATGGACAAGGGCATGTCCGCCCTGATCGGCGACCTGGACGCACGCGGTCTCCTGGAAAGCACGATCATCTGGTGGGGCGGCGAATTCGGAAGGACCCCAAAAGTCCAATGGGAAGCCCCCTGGAACGGTGGTCGCGGCCACTACGGAAAGTGCTTCTGTGCGCTTCTGGCGGGCGGCGGATTCAAGGGGGGGCGTGTGGTGGGCGCTTCCGACGCCACCGGTGAAGAAGTCGCGGAACGCCCCGTCTATCCGCAGGACCTCATCGGCAGCATCTATCAACAGCTCGGCATCGACCCGGACGGGCCGTTGCCAAATTCGCGCGGAATAGACGTGCAGGTCATGCCCGCCTCGGACAACGGTCCCGGCAAGGGCCGCCTCAATGAACTGGTATAAATGGGGAACCGTATGACAATGACCTTCAAGAACAGCCTCTTCCTCACGGCGGTCCTGAGTGTTTCTTCGGCATGGGCCGTTGCGCCGCATATCGGCTATCTTTATCCGGCCGGCGCGCAGCAGGGCGCCACAGTCGAACTTCTCGTGGGCGGCCAGTTTCTCCAGGGCGTGTCGGACATTCACGTCACGGGCGGCGGTGTGACCGTGTCAGGCGTGCATTATGGAAGGGCGCTGAACAACAAGGTGCTCATGGAACTGCGGAAGGCGGGCATGAAACTGCTCAAGGCCCGGCGAAACGGCGACACGGCCTCCACCCTGGATTCATTTCTGGCCGAGGGCGAGGAACTGGGACCCATCACTGAAAAGGCCGCCGACCACCCGTTGCTGCGCAACGTGGACCGCATGAGTGTCGAGGAACTCGAACATTGGGCCGCTCTTTATGCAGACCCCAAAAAGCGGCCGCCCAACCCGGCGCTCGCCGAGACGGCGCTGGTGGAACTCACTGTTGCCCCGGACGCCGCCCCCGGCTGGCGCGACCTCCGGCTGGTCACGCCCGCGGGCTTGTCC
>CAZOMH010000041.1:6883-14241 GCA_964580415.1 uncultured Nitrospirales bacterium | reverse complement strand
GGCCGTCATCCCTCCTTTCGGTGCCTGAGAATGGGTCGCAACCGCTGTGATTAGAGTTATGTATGACCCGAGCCGGACGAGTACGGTCTCAGGTGGCTTCTTGCAAGCAAAGGGCGTGCCATGCGGGGGAGAATGGGTTGCAATACGCTTTGGCAGCGGGTGGGGGCCGGGGCAAGAAGCGGCTAAGGATACGGGAAACAGCGGTCTTTTTGGGGCTCTTTCGCAGGCGGGGGGCATTTTGGCGGGCGGGTCGGTTGTAGTCTTTCGGGCGGGGCGGATGCAGGGTTGTGCCTACCGCAAGGTAGTTTTGGCGGCGGGACGTACCGATTCGTACGTCTGCGGCGGGGGTATGGAACAAAAGGAAACCCCCCGCAGTTTCCTGCGGGGGGTTGAAAGTCAGGCTGCTTGTGCAGAATTAGAAGGAGATCTCCGTCTGGGCCCAGAAGTAGTCGAAGTCGCTGCTCTTGTCGCCGTCGAAGTCGTAGATCGGGCAGTCCTTGGTCTTGTCCCAGTCGCCGCCGAAGAAGTGCGAGTAGCCGGCGCTGAAGGCCAGGTCTTCGCTGTAGTGGTAGGTGCCGGAAAGGTTGACTTCCCAGCCCAGGTCACTCTCGTTGCCATAGGACTTTTCGACGTCAAGATAGGCGCCGGCGAGCTGCAGGGAAACGCACTCGGTCGGCATGACCTGCACGCCCAGTCCGTAGTAGATCAGGTTCGTCAGGTTGGAGTTGTTGTCAAGGAACACGCTGTAGTCAACGTCCGAGAACAGACGGTTGAACGGCATGGTGCGGTCGTTGGACCAGCAGTCGTCATCGCGCTTGCCGCCGTCAATATAGGCGAACTTGGCAAACACGCGGGGCTGCCAGGCCATGTCGAAGGTGTAGCCGAGCACGGCATTGCCGGCAAAGCCGTCATAATCGACATCGGCTTCGCCGAAGCCGAACGGGCAGGCGGACGGCTGGCCGTCAATGTTGCCGAACTGATAGGCTGCTTCCACATCAAAGTCAAAACCACTAAACGTGCCAGCTCCGCGGAGGCCAAAGGTGTGGATGTCGATGTCCTGACCGGCGACGCGATTGTCCTGGACATACAGCCAGTAAGCGTCGATCGTGACATCTTCGATGCCGATGTAGCTGCCGTACACGCCGTACAGGTCAAGGTCGCCCTTGCCGAAGTTCTGATAGGACTCGGCAAGCTTGGCGGCAAACGCATCAGCCTTGAACATGTCATTGGCGAAGGTGAGGCGGATGGCGTCATAGGACAGGCCGGTGAAGAAGGCGTTGCTGTCATTGTTGCCCAGCAGGAATTCGCTGCCGAACACCAGTTCCTGACGGCCGACGCGAAGGCTCAGCGGGGTGCCCCACAGATTCTTCACGTTGATGTAGGCCTGGTACAGGTCGACATCGGCGTCGCCGCGGCCGTCAATGCCGGTCAGGTAGCTGGACCGGAAGCCGTCGCCCCAGTTGTTGTAGGAATCGAATTCGATGAAGGTGCTGACGTCGTTCGTGAAATCAGCCTTCACATTGAGCAGCGTGCGCTGTTCAACGGCGGACGTGGCGCCGAAATCGTCCATGCGGTAATAGTTGCCGCGGATTTTCAATTTGCCGCCGACTTCAACGTTCTGAAGTTCGGCAACCGCCACGCCGGCCATGCTCAGCACCAGCGCTGCAATAACCAAAGTCTTAAGCGTACGCATTGTACGTTATCTCCCATTCTGAAGTTAATCACACTCTCGCGCCCTTTCGGACGCACGGCCCGCCGCGCATGCGGCGGTCGCTTTATGGGCACATCACATTAGGATTCGACCGAAATAACGAGGTTTAGCCCTTAGGGCTGAATGTTACTCATACCTCCTTTCGCCTCGAAAATTATACGCCGGTCGTGATGTTTTTCCTGAAACAAGCGAGCTGAACCGTTTCCCCAATGACCAAATTGCGGGACGTTGCTCCTTCTCGCACTACCAAATACAATGCAACCGAACCTAGCCCAACTGACCTAGTACGGGCGTATCCGGTTCTCCATACAATTAAATTGTAGCACCCTACTCGCGTATTGTCAAGCATTTCTTAGTGTCATTTTCAGAGTGTCCGGGCGGGCGACCACAATATATAGTGTGCCGAATATCCCGCTCGCCGGAGCGGGCAAAGCCCGCCGGCGGTTTTGGGGAGGACCGCCAAGATGCGGTGCCACGAGTGCCGCGGGGCCGACCGGGCCCGTCCTCAAGCACAAAATCGGACGAAGTTCCGGGAATAGACGATGGTGATCTTTGGGCCGTTCGTCTACTGTAGTACAATGGACTCCGTCGTCGCCATTCCGCGGCGCATCCGGACCGACCCATGAAGAATTCACAAGACAGTGTCGTTGAAGCGGTGCATGCCGCGATCCTGCGCGACGGGCTGCTCGAACCCGGCCAGCGCGTGATCGTTGCCGCGTCGGGCGGTGCCGATTCGACGGCGCTGCTGCATGTGCTTGCGGAACTCGGGTACCGGGTGGAGGCGGCGTATTTTGACCACCGCACGCGGGGGGGGGAGAGTGCTCGCGATGCCCTGTTTGTCCGGGACACCGCGGCGGCTCTGGGTATTCCCTTTCACACGGACGGGGCGGACGTGGACGGTGATGCGCGTTCCGCGGGCCGGTCCTTTGAAGACCAGGCGCGTCATGCGCGGTATGCGTTTCTGCGGCGGGTGGCCGGGGAAACCGGGTGCGGGGTGGCGGCTGTCGCCCACCATCTGGACGACCAGGCAGAGACGGTGCTGCTGCACCTGCTGCGCGGCACGGCGGGCCGCGGACTTGCCGGAATGGCGCCGTTCCGCACGGAAGACGGGATGCGCATCGTCAGGCCGCTGCTCGGCTGCACCCGCGCCGAACTGCGCGCGTGGCTGCGCGGGCGCGGGATTTCCTGGCGCGAGGATGCGACCAATGCGGACCCGCACCACGCCCTGCGGAACCGTGTGCGCCACGAATTGCTGCCCGCGCTTTCGCGCGGGTACAACCCGGCCATTTCCCGGGGGCTGGCACGGCTGGCCCACGCGCAGCGGCTCGACAACGAGCTGCTTGACCGTCTGCTTGAACAGGAATGCGTCCGGCTGAACATCGGTCCCGTCACACCGGAGCAGATTCCCGTTTCGGTCCTGCTGTCCATGCACCCGGCGCTGCGGCGCCGATGGTGGCTGAAGGAAATTGAACGAATCGGCGCGCGGCCCCATTGGGCGCATATTGACGCGGCCGACACGTTCTTTGCCCAGGCCGGGGTCGGGGAACGGCTGGACATGGGCGGCGGCGTTTTGCTCTACAAGGGGCGCGACAGCGTCACCTTCACGACGTCCCGGACAGACACCGCCCGGACAGACGCGGCACTTGCCGTGCCGGGCGAAACCACCGTGCTCGGCCGCGTGTTTAGCGTGTCCCTGAGGCCCGCGTCGGATTTGCCGCCGGGAGGCGCGCGCGCGCGGTGCGCCCCGTCGCGGCAGGTGTTTGACGCGGCGCGGGTTTGCGGCGCATTGCGCGTGCGGACACGTCAACCGGGAGACCGTTTTCGTCCGTTGGGTATGCATGGTTCGAGAAAACTCCAGGACTATTTCGTGGACAGGGGTGTGCCGGAACCGTTGCGGAACGCCGTGCCGCTCGTGGTGGCGGATGACGGAATTCTGTGGATAGTCGGTCATGCGCCGTCGGCAGACGCCGCGGTCACACCGGAAACGGAACAATTGCTGGAAGTGGAGGTGCGCGATGCGCGTGAGTGAATGTCCGCTGATTCCCGCCGCGTCAATCGCCGCGCGGGTGTCCGCCCTGGGCATGAAACTGGGCGGCGATTATGACGGAAGACGCCCGCTGCTGCTGGGGGTGCTCAAGGGCGCGTCCCTGTTTCTTGCCGATCTCGCGCGGGCCATGCCCATCGATCTCGAACTGGACTTCGTTCATGCCCGAAGTTATGCGGGCGACCGCAGCACGGGAAGTGTGGCGCTATCGCGGGCGGAGGATATGGCGGTGCGGGGCCGCGATGTTATTGTGGTCGAGGATATCATCGACACGGGACGCACCGCCGGGGCGCTGCTGGAACGGCTCCGGGAACTGGGTCCGGCGTCTTTGGCCCTTTGCGCGCTGCTGGACAAGCCTTCCCGGCGCGTCGTGGAGATTGAGCCCGACTACACGGGCTTCAGCATTGAAGACCATTTCGTGGTCGGCTACGGCCTGGATTACGACGGACTGCACCGGAACCTGCCCGCCATCCACGTGATGGAGCCCTAACCCCGGACTATTCCGGGGCCGCGTCAACGATGGCGACTCCCGCGCTGGTGCCGATTACCGTCGCCCCGGCCTTGATGAGCGCCATCGCGTCGGCGCAGGTGCGGATGCCGCCGGCTGCTTTGATGCCGAGCCGTCCGCCCACCACGCCGCGCATGAAGGCCACATCCTCCACCGTGGCCCCGCCCTGCGCAAAGCCCGTGGATGTTTTCACGAAGGCGGCGCCGGCGCGGATGCTCATTTCGCAGACGGACGCCTTTTCGTCGTTGGTGAGGCAGCTTGTTTCGAGAATGACCTTTACGGCGGCAGTGTCCGCCGCCTGGACCACGGCGCTGATTTCCTTCTCCACGAACTGGGCGTAGCCCGACTTGAGCGCGCCGATATTGATGACCATGTCGATTTCGGCCGCGCCGTTGCCCACGGCCTCGCGGGTTTCCTCGACCTTCACGTAGGCCGTGTTGGCGCCGAGCGGAAATCCGACGCAGGCGTCCACGCCCACGGCCGTGCCCGCAAGCCGCCGCGCGCAGAAGGCAACCCATGCGGGATTTACAGACACGGTGCGAAATCCGTTTTCCACGGCCTGATCGCACAGCAGGGCAATTTCCTCCTGCGACGCATGGCAGCGCAGCAGGGTATGGTCGATTCGTTTGGCAAGTTCGGCGCGGTGCAGCATGGCAACGGTTCCCTTCATGGAGCGTACCCCGCCGGGACGGGGGTTGGAATAGGCACCACCGGGGACGTATCTTAGCACGTTCCGTTTTGGAAGGTCCCGTGAAACAAAACATTCCGGGGATGGTCAAAACGGTGTATGCGAGACAATAACGGCTGGAGAAATGCAAATATGTTGTCCAGGAATCCTGAAATGTCCATATTCGCGGCGGCAACGCTGTTTGTGCTGTCGGCTTTTTCCGCGGGCGCGGCCGGCGACACCGTGTCTGCGTCTTCGCCGTCCCCCGCCCCGCCCTCGGTGCATCTTACCCACACGGCGATGACGGCGGAATTCGACTTTTTGCTTTTCGGTGACGAGGGCATGGACCCGCAGTACATGCGCGAGAGCGCGCAGGAGGCCTTTGACGCGATTGACGCGATGGAGAACTGCATCAGCAACTGGATTGACGGCAGTCCCACCGCGACGATGAACCGCGACGCGGGCGGCAAGGCCGTTGTCGTCCCTCCGGAGCTGTTCTCGCTTATGGCCGCATCGAAGAAGTACAACGAGGAGACGGACGGCGTGTTCGACGTGACCGTGGGGCCGCTGCTGAAATTGTGGGGCTTCTACGGCAAGAAGGGCGGGCTGCCCTCCCCGGAAGAAATCAGGCAGTCGCTGGACATGGTCGGCATGAACCGCGTGGAACTGAACAGGGCCGACCGTTCGGTCCGGTTTGAAAAGCCCGGCATGCGCGTCGATTTTGGCGGCATCGGCAAGGGGCTGGCGGTGGACCGCGCGGCGGCGGTGCTTCAGGACAAGGGGATTCACCGCGGGCGCGTCAGCGGCGGCACCAGCAGCATCATTGTCTGGGGGGAGCCGCCCCAGGGCGGCGGCTGGACCATCGACATCCGCGATCCCTATGTCAGCGGAGACGTTGCGCGGCCGCCGCTGGCAAAAGTGGTCATCCATGACGAGGCGCTTTCGACTTCGTCCAACAGCGAAAAATACATCGAGATGAACGGCAAAAAATACGGGCACATTTTCGACCCGCGCACCGGCATGCCGGCCGAAACAAACATCGTGAGCGCCACTTCCATCGCGCCCACGGGCATTGAGAGCGACGCGGTCACCAAGGCGTACTTCATTCTTGGCGTGGACGGCGCAAGGGAATACTGCAGGAAACATCCGAAATGCCGGGCGCTGCTGATTGTTGACCACGACGGGAAGCCGGAAGTGGTCAAGGTGAATTTTCCGGAGTAGACACGGTGCGGCCAATGGCCGCAACCAAAGAGAAGCAGTTTAACCACGGAACGGCACGGAATTGAACGGAAAAGGGCAGAAGACAAATCACCGTGGATGAACGGGATGGACAGCATGCACAGAGACTGGCGGGCACCGTAAGTGGACAGGGCGTGCTCAATGTTTGGAGCGCTGAAAGCGCGGCGTTTGTCAGCCCGGCCCGTGAGGGCCGGGTACGCGAACGCCGCCACCAATATAGAACGCTGAAAGCGCGATACCAACCATCCCGGGCTGTAAGGCCCGGGGGGCGCCACTAACTTCTGCGTGAGAAAACAGGAAGTTGACGGATAGTAGGCACGGCGCGCCGCGGTCAGCCTGTTCGTCCCCACCGGCACAGCACGTGAAATCCCCACGGCGGCAGGTTCACGTACAATCCTTCGTTGAACATCTCGTCCCCGTTGCGCATATACCGCTGTCCGGTGAAGATGTCCGTCATCCCCCATGTTCCGCCCCGAAGGTTGTTCCAGGGCAGCCGTATCAGTCCCTGTGCGGGCGAGTTTGACAGGTTGACCACGGTAAACTGGCGCTCTTCCCCGGCCTGCCAGCACCATGCAGCGAGGTTTTCATGGCTTCGATTGTCCGCCCATCCGCCGCCGGGTCCGCAAAGCATCCATTCCCCCGCACGCAGCGCGGCGGGGCATGCGGCCTCCAGGAGCGTTTTGTAGAAGGCGCGCAGGCCGGGTTCGGCGGGCTCGGCGGGACGGCGCGCGAGAAAAACGGGCAACCGGACCTTTCGGCCCTCGAACTGTCCTTCGTGAAAAAGTTTCGCCCCCGGAATGGTGGCCATGGCCACGGCGGCGGCGCGCGCCTTTTGCGGCGAAAAAGCGGCAAGCGCGCGGGGTTCGTCATGGTTTTCAATGAAGCGGACCAGCCGGTTCTGATAGTCCGTGGCGGCGCCAAGATGGAGCCGCAGGTTCTCCGCGGTGTCATGTTCCAGCCGGTCATACAGGCGCTTGTCGTAGCAGTAGTCGAAGCCCTGTTCCTGGAGTTCCCATTCGAGGTCCCAGTAGGCCTCGGCCATGAAGAGGAAGTCCGGATGGGCCGCCTTTACAGCGGATATCACGTCCGCCCAGTATTCCGTGCCGGGGCACGGTCCCGCGCGGCCGCCCCAGGTGCCTGCGAACACGCGGTTCAGCAACAGCATGGCCATGTCGCAGCGCACGCCGTC
>CAZOMH010000041.1:0-6873 GCA_964580415.1 uncultured Nitrospirales bacterium | reverse complement strand
CGCACTGGCGGGCCACGGTCAGGAGCGTTTCGGTTGCCGCCTGCCGCAGTCCGGGCGCGAATGCGTTGAGCTGGAGCACGTCGGGCCATGCGGGGAAATGGGGGTCCCTTCCGCAGGCATACACGCGCTCATCCAATTGGATGAAGGAGGCGGGATCATTATGCGCATCGTCGGCCTGCCCCTGAATGAAATACCCGGGATGCGCGGCGACCCACGGGTGGTCGGGCGCGACGTGGTTCGGCACAAAATCGAGCAGGAGCCTGAGCCCCCGTTTGGCAAGTTCCTCCCGCGCGTCTTCAAGGCCGTAGCGTCCGCCCAGGTGTTCATCGGCCACATACTGCCGCACGCAATAAGGGGAACCGACATTGTCCTCCGGCTGAAAATCGGGGAGGGCGCGCCTGAAGTCCGCAAGCAACCCGTCGTTCCGGTTTGCAACGGCGATCCCCGCCGGGCTGCGCTCCCAGACGCCCATGAACCAGACGGCATCCAGGCCGGGCAGTGCGAGCGCGTCCCACTCGTCCCGGGGCACCGAAGAAAAAGACACCGACCGCCCCAGTTTTCGGCCCAGTTCGTCCAGCCAGACCCATGCGTTGACTTCGTAGACAACGGGATGTTTTGGCCACGGCCCTGTTTTATTCTTTTCGGCTTTGCGGATGTCTTCCCCGACAGTTCCCGACTCCCGCTCGCTCAGGTAGGGCTCCCATTTCTTTCCGGAGACTTTTCCCCGGCGGGATTCTTCCAGCCTTGTGTTGTCGTCGGCTGCGCTCATTATCGTACCCCTTTCCTGACGTCAGGCATTGTCCATCCTCCGGACTGCCCGCGTTCCTCCAGCTTCCCTTCTCCGGCCCCCGGCGAAATGCGGCCCTGCCGTCGCGTGCAAGGGCATCCACCGGGCGCTTTCCGTCGCTGCGCATGTACGGTAACCACTGCATCCATTATGTGCCCCTGTTCGGGAACTGTCAAGACCCGTTTGCGATGCGGCGGACCCGGCGAATGCAACCCACGCGTGCGGATATCCGCGCATGTCGCTTGTCCGGAACCTCCCTCCGTCCCTTCTTCAAGGGACGCTGCCGGGGTGAAACCAATTTCCGCACGCGCAGTCCATTAAGCAGTGATAGTTGGCGGGCCTTCCCGGGGTGTCCGCCAGGGTGAAAAGGGGCGCGACGGCGCGAATCGCCGTTGGCGCAAAACGGCGGAAGAGCACTGCAGCAACTGTTACGGGTGGACCATGTCCCGGCATGGCGCACCGGAGGAATACGCGATGGACAAGTCACTTGACCGGCGAACATTCCTGAAGGCGGCGGGGGCCACAACGGGTTTCATGATTGCCGAAGGCGCGTCGGCCTTCTCCTATGCGCAGAACAGCAAGGTGCGCGTGGGCTGTATCGGTGTGGGCGGCCAGGGCACCTTCCACATCCGCGAAGGGCTGACCCACAACCCGGATGTTCAAATCGTTGCCCTTGCAGATGTGTACAAGCCGAACCAGGACGCCGCGGTCAACCTGGCGCGCCTGTCGAACGCGAAGCAGTATCTGCCGGTCTTTGACAGCCCGTCGCAGGCGCAAATTGACGCGGCGATGGCCACGGAAGCGCCGAAGGTTTCCTATGACTATTGCGAACTGCTGGCAAATCCAGACGTGGATGCCGTGGTCATTTCAACCCCTCCGAACTCGCATTTTGAGATCACCATGGCCGCTCTGGAGGCGAGGAAATTCGTCTTTTGCGAGAAGACACTGGGAACTTCGTTGGAAGAAGGGCGCGCGTTGGTTACCACGTGCCACGAATTGAAGCGATGGATGCAGGTGGGGCACCAGCGCCGCTACAACCCAAAGTACAACCTGGCCCAGTCAATGGTCTATGACCAGGGTCTGCTGGGCCGCATCACGCACATTTCCGCGCAGTGGCACCGCAATACACAGTGGCGCCGGCCTGTGCCCACCAACTACGTGCTGAACGATGATGAGAAGAAGTACATTGCCGATCTGAACAAGCACCTGAATTGGCGACTTTACAATGAATTATACGGCGGCCTGTACACCGAACTGGCCACGCACCAGACCGATGTGGCCAACTGGTTTCTCCGGGCAGTGCCTTCCCGGGTTTGTGCGCATGGCGGTCTGGACTATTGGCGTGACGGACGCACCGGTGACGACAATATCGTAATCGTGTATGAGTACGACATGAAACCCGATTCACCGGGTTTCATCCCGATGAAACCCCGCACGACCGCGACGCACCCAGTTGGGTGGCAGCAGCCGAAAGGCGCTGATTTACCGGCGCTACCCCGCCCGATCCAGATGGATGAAGACGCGGCAAACATGTCGTACACGGTGCGGTTCGTGTACACCAGCATCCTGAGCGGCGAGCATCTTAAAAGCAGTGAATTCATTCAGGGTGATCGGGGCTCCCTTAAAATGACGGAGGACCTGTGCAAGTTCTACCAGGAGACTCATGTCCGGATGGAAGAAGGGGAGGAGAGAAGGTTGGCGCAGGCACTGCTCTCTGAGGAACGCTTCAGGGCGGATCCTTCCGCTGCGTCTTCCTCCACGGACGATACCGGGGATTGCATGGTGGAGAATGGGCCGCAGAGCGTACACGTACCCGATCTCCGGAAAAGCACGCTGCTTCGCAACTGCACCGACCTGCGCGTTCCCGACGCCTACCAGTTTCAAGCCTTTACGGACTGCATTGCCAACGGAGGCGTCCCGCTCAACAACCAAATGGTTGGTTTCACGGCCGCCCTTACGGCGATTGCGGCGCTGGAGTCACGGAAGACCGGCAGGACAATCGAAATAGACCCGGCCTGGTACCGCTTCGACTTTGAGGTGCCGTCTTTCTTCGGCTACGACGCAAAATGGAGCGAAAAAGCGTGCGACGAGAATGCCTGTCACTGTTGCGGCAGGCGAACGGATGAGTCTATGGACACAGTTGTCTGCCCCGGCTGCGGCAAAGAGATGCCGGAGGAAGACGCTTGAACCTGTAAAACTGCACGAACCCCGCGGCGACGGCGGGGTCCAAAGCGTTGAACCTAATAATAACGGCCTGCCGCACGTCAAAGCAGTGCGGCGGGATGCGGGAACGGATATCCCGCAGGACCGGAAAGTCGATTAAAGTTGAATCTGACGTTGCGTGCCGGAAACAGTCGTCTGAAGCACATGCCAAGCGCCTGCAGTGGGTGGTTTTGCTGAAACCAAACGGCATTTTGCGGGTCCAAGAAGGTGAATGTGGCTGATGGCGGTGTTGGAACCCCTTTATTTGAATGGACTTAGTCGGTGGCGGGCGATGCCTGTACCGGCACGGCAAAACCTGAGGGTCATTCCAGCATGTGACGGTTGGACAGGGAAATGCTGTAAACCGTATAATGATATAATTGTCAGTCCGTCGCGGGTTGGCGCGAATTGCGCGCGGTGACCGCCGGATTGGGACGGAAAACCGGGATTGATGCGTGTCAAATTCCCGAAAACCTCGGAATAAAAGGACGAACGTGAACATGAGCAACGAGATCAACCGACGGGACTTTATGAAGGTCGCGAGCGCCACCGCCACCACGGCGGGGTTCACGATCGCATCGGGCTACTCGCCCTTCAGCTATGCGCAGAACAGCAAGGTGCGCGTGGGTTGTATCGGCGTGGGCGGGCAGGGCACCTTCCATATTCGCGAGGGGTTGACCCACAACCCGGACATTCAGATTGTCGCCGTTGCCGACGTCTACAAGCCGAACCAGGATGCGTCGATCAACCTGATTCGCCTTTCCAACGCGAAGCAGTATCTGCCGGTGGGCGCCAAGCCGACGCAGGAGCAGATTGAGGCGGCGATGGCGACGGAAGCGCCGGCCGTCACGTATGACTACAAAGAACTGCTGGCCAACCCGAACGTGGACGCGGTGGTCATTGCCAGTCCG
The DNA here is from genome assembly GCA_964580415.1 of uncultured Nitrospirales bacterium. GTDB lineage: Bacteria > Hydrogenedentota > Hydrogenedentia > Hydrogenedentales > CAITNO01 > CAITNO01. Next base: position 2,973 of record CAZOMH010000041.1, on the reverse strand, counting down.
CTGGGCACACACTTTCAGATTGCCATGGACGCGCTCAACGCGGGCAAGTTCGTGTTTTGCGAGAAGACGCTGGTCAAGTCGGTCGAGGACGGCCGCGCGCTGGTGACGAAGTGCCACGAGCTGAACCGTTGGGTGCAGGTCGGCCACCAGCGCCGCTACAACCCGAAGTACAACCTGGCGCAGTGGATGACCTATGACCGCGGCATGCTCGGCCGCATCACGCACATCACCTCGCAGTGGCACCGCGACGTGCAGTGGCGCCGCCCGGTGCCGAAGGACTACGTGCTGAACGACGAAGAGAAGAAGTACATCACGGACCTGGAGAAGCACCTGAACTGGCGTCTGTACGACGAGGTTTCGGGCGGCCTGTACACCGAGCTGGCCACGCACCAGACGGACATTTCGAACTGGTTCCTGCGCGCCGTTCCGTCCCGCGTGTACTCCGTGGGCGGTCTTGACTACTGGCGCGACGGCCGCACGGCGGACGACAACATCATGATGATCTACGAGTATGACATCAAGCGCAACTCGCCGGGCTTCATCGCGGTGAAGCCGCGCACGACGCTCATGGACGAGACTTCGGCCAACAAGAAGTACACGGTGCGCTTCATTTACAGCAGCATGCTGAGCAGCGAAAAGCGCGGCTGCTGCGAGTTGATCCAGGGCGACCAGGGCGCGCTTGAACTGACCGAGGATGTCTGCAAGTTCTACCCGGAGCCGTGGGTGCTGGCCGAAAAGGCCAAGAAGGCCGCGGAGGAGGCTGAGAAGAAGGCGGCCGAAGCCGCCGCGGCCGCGGGCCTTCCCGCCCCGCCGCCGATGACGGAAGCCCAGCAACTGGCCCTGAAAACCTCCAGTGGCGCCAGCATGAGGGCCTTCGGGGACGCCGCCACGAAGGGCATGCCGCTGTTCGGCACCTGCGACGATCTCGATTACAGCAAGAACCCCCCGATGATTCCGGATGCGTTCCAGTTCCGCGCGTTTACCGACTGCATCCGCAACGGCGGCGTTCCGCAGAACAACCAGATGGTCGGCTTCACGACCGCCATCACCGCTTTGTCGGCAATCGAGTCGCGCAAGACGGGCAAGCCGGTCGAGATCGACCCGGCCTGGTACACCTTCGACTTCGAAGTGCCCTCGTTCTACATGTACGACGCCAAGTGGGGCGACAAGAAGTGCGAGCAGCCGAAGTGCGAGTGCTGCGGGCAGGATTTGCCCAAGCCGGAAGCGAATCCGCCCGAGAAATGCACGGTTTGTGGCCAGCCGCTGCCGGCCGGCGTGAAAGCAACGCCGTGCCCGACCACGCTGGCACCGCCCGCTGCCGCCGCTCCGGCGGCTGGCGCAGCAGCCGCGGCCGCTCCGGCCCCGGCCCCGAAGAGCTGAGTAACAAATGAATTGCAGCGTTAATGGGTTTTGTTCGCGGAAAGCAGCGCGAGAAGCAGGGACGGACTCGCTTTTCAAACTGCCGAAAAGTGAGTCAGTCCCCGATTTTCGCTGAAGCGCCCGCCGCATAAGCGGCCCGGGCAACCAAGCAAGGAGATGTGGACATGAAATTTATCAAGACGTTGATTCTTGTGGGTGTGTGCCTGGCCATTGGCCTCGGTGGCGGTTTCGTTGGCGGGTACAAACTCGGCTTTGAGTATGGGGTGAAGAGCGTTGAAGCCAAAGAGGCCTTTAAGAACGTTAGTGTGGCCAAGCCGGTGACGTTGCCAACGGCCGCGCCCGCCGCGGCCCCCGCACCCGCCGCGCAGGCCCCGGCACCCGTCGCGGCGACGACAGCGGCCCCTGCTGCGGCGCCCGCAGCACCCGCGGCACCTGCCGCGGCAGGTTGGGAGCAGGTTGGCACGAAGACCATGTCGCAGCAGGCGGTTATCGGCGATGACGACGAGAAGAAGGCCGCTCCCGCGGCGGCTCCGGCCACTGCGCCCGCTCCGGCCCCTGCTGCGGCACCCGCTGCCGCTCCTGCGTCCGCGGCTCCCGCGGGAGGCGGGGCAACTTATGCGATTAGCGCGGACGATTCGACGCTTGACTGGACCGGCTACAAGACCGTCATGGGCGACAAGGTGGGCATGAGCGGCATGTTCGGCGGGTTCGAAGGCACTGTCACGGTTCCCGGCGACAATCTGGAGCAGATGTCCTTTGATGTCAGCGTCAAGACCGCTACGATCAACTCGGAGAACGCGATCCTGACCGGCGTGCTCAAGAGCAGCATGTTCTTCGACGTTGCGACGTTCCCCGAATCAAAGCTGGTCAGCCAGAAGATCGTGAAACAGGACGACAAGTATGTCGCCACCGTGGCGTGGACCATGCGCGACAAGACGGTCGGCTACGAGCTGCCGCTGACGATAAAGCAGTCCGGCAACAGCATTACGGCCTCCTGCGAAGTGTTCATCGACCGCAACCTGTGGGGCGTCGGCCCGGCGGTTTATGAGAACAAGGACCTTGGCATAAGCATGCCGATCCTGCCCGAGGTCAAGGTGAAGTTCGAGATCGTTGCGAACAAGAAGTAACCGGGAAAGGCGGGTGCTTTTTGACAGCCCCGCGCCTGTTCTGGTACGATAACAAGACCTCCGTGGGCGATTAGCTCAGTTTGGTTAGAGCGCCACGTTGACATCGTGGAGGTCGATGGTTCGAGCCCATTATCGCCCACCATACTTAAATCGCTGAATCGGCTGGACTTACAAAAGCCGTTACCCGCACAACAGCGGCGCAGCAAACCCTTGGACGAGTGTACAGTACACATTTCAAGAGGATGCTGCCCATGAAAACGCCGAAACCTGAACGTCAAAAAGCCCCCGGACTCTGCTATCACAAAGGCCGGGGGCTTTACTATGTCCGCCTCAATGGGACAACCCATTATCTGGGAGCCGACCTTCCCGAAGCCAAGACCCGTCATCGGATGGCCATCGCAGAATGGCTTGCCAGGGGATGCCAAGCGCCTCCGCCCCCACCCGACGATCTGCGGATTTCTGAACT
>CAZOMH010000040.1:0-14713 GCA_964580415.1 uncultured Nitrospirales bacterium | reverse complement strand
GGAAACGGTGCCATGCTCCCGGATGAAAGCTCCGGAAAGGCTCGTCAACTCAGCCTTGGCCTGGGGTGAATAGACCACGGCGCCGCCCAGGAAGGCTTCGCTGGCCCCAGGAACGCCCGTGAGCAGCGAGGCGACGCGCCCGTTCACCGATATCCGGCCCTCACTGGGCAGTGTAACCCCCGCAAGAAGGCTCAGCAGCGTGCTCTTGCCCGATCCGTTGCGTCCGATGATTCCCAGCGACTCGCCCGCCTCCACGGACAAAGAGATATTCTTCAGCGCCGTGAACATTTCCTGCTGCCGTCCCAGCACCCAGTCGCGCAGCCCCCCGCGCCCGCGCAGGTCCCGGGCGCCGCGCCGGGCGGGAAAGCGTTTGCTCACATTCTCAACTTGGATTACGGTGGTCACAGGTGGTCCGCCATCGTCGGCGCGTTGCGCCGGAACACAATCAGGCCCGTCAGAAAGAACAGCACCGCGCAGCACGCGGGCCACACCAGCAGCGCGACATCGGGAAAGCGCTGCTCAAAAAGCACCTGCCGGTAACACGTCAGCAGTTCCGCCATGGGATTGAGCATGTAGGCATTCACCATCCATCCGGGCACGGAATGCGCCTGAAGCACCAGTTCCAGCGGATAGAAAACAGGGGATGCGTAGAAACCAAACATCAGCGCCACCGAAACCGTGTTGCCCACATCCCGAAACAGCACGTGGCCGCAGGAAAGAAGCAATGCCAGTCCCACAGTGAGCAGGAACTGCACCGAGAACAGCACCGGTATCCACAGCGTCGCCAGACCCACCGAACCGCCCGTGGCCAGATGCAGCACGATGAGCAGCAGGAATCCGATGCCAAGGTTCACCAGCGGCACGCAGCAGGCCGCGATGGGAATGATTTCCCGTGTGAAATGAACCTTCTTGACCAGGTTGCGCCCGTCCACCAGCGACATGGTGGCCGAGGTGACCGCCGCCGTAAAGTATTGCCAAAAAATAAGACCGCACAGCAGCATGACCGGAAAGGGTATCTTCTTTTCACCGCCGGCCATGGCGGCCCGGTCCGTAAACACGAAAGAGAAGACGAACGCCAGGATGAGCATGAACATGAGCGGCTCGATCACCGCCCACATGAATCCCATCACGGCATAGCGGTACCGCGCGCGCAAATCCTTCCAGACCAGGTCCCGCAGCAGTTCCCGTGCCCGGACAAGGTCCGGAAACACGCGCCAGACCTGGCGCTGCCTGTCGCTCACATAGGTCAGTCCGCCCATGTGTCTGTCCAAACCAGCACCCCTGCGCCGGAAAGCGCGAAGTGCGGCATATACTGGTTGTGGGCCATCATGGTCGTTCCTTGCGTTGCCCGCCCGTCGGGGGCGAAAGGACGGGTTTCAACCGGCCTGCATCGTATTATATAATCTCGGGCACCGGTATGCACTCTTCGCGGGGTTTCCCCCCGAACCCATCCATGGAAAGGCAGGCACGTGAACCTATTTTCAACCGTCACTGAATCCATTCTGAACGCCTATCCCGAGTTGGAGGCGGGTGACCTTGTTTTTGGAACCCCGCCCAACCTCGGCATGGGGGACGTTGCCATACCGATGTTCCTGCCCGCGCGCAAACTGCGCACGGCCCCGCCCAAACTCGCCGCCGAAGCGGCGGAAAAGGTCCCTTTCGGACCGGAAGTGCTCAAGAGCAGCGCGGCGGGCCCTTACCTGAACCTGTCGCTGGACCGCTCGGCAACGGGCGGACGCATCGTCAACGCCGTGCTGGAACAGGGTGATCGGTTCGGCTCCAACGGCTCCGGAACGGGCCGGCGCATGCTCATCGAACATACCAGCATCAACCCCAACGCCAGCCCGCACGTGGGCCGCGGACGCTGCGCCATGATTGGCGACAGCATGACCCGCCTGTTCCGTCTTGAAGGTTTCGATGTCGAGGTTCACTACTACGTGAACGACATGGGCCGCCAAATCGGGCTGCTCGTGCTGATTGCCGACGAGATCGCCAACCTGGACTTCAACGGCATTCTCGACGCCTATGTCCGCGCCAACGCCCGGGCCGAGGCGGACCCCGAGTTTGCGGCGCGCGGTTACGAGTTGCTGGTCAAGATGGAAGGGGGCGACCCGGATGCGCAACGGCGCTTCAAGGCAGTCACCGACCTGTGCCTGAAGGGGCAGTTGGAAGTGCTTTCGCGCGTGGGCGCCAGCTATGACTTCTTCGACCGGGAATCTAAATATATCAACGATCCGCGCATGGAACAGGTGCAGCAGACACTCCGCGAACGGGGGGTCCTGTTCACTGATGACAAGAACCGGCTTGTGGCGGACCTGGCCCCCCTGGGCTATGCACAGGAGGAGGGCCGGTTCTTCGTGCTCATGCGGGCAAACGGCAGTTCAATGTACGGCTACCGGGACATTGCCTACTCGCTCGACAAGATTGCGCGCGAAACCGATGTGAACCTGATGATTCTGGGCGAAGACCACAAACTCTACGCGCAGCAGGTGGGGCTCATTCTTGGGGCGGCGGGATATCCCGCCCCCGAAGTCATCTACTACTCCTACATCCTGCTCAAAGACGGCAAGATGTCCACCCGCCAGGGCAAGGTCGTCCTGCTGGCGGACTTTTTGGACCAGGCAGCCGCCCTCGCCGTGGAACGTGTTGCGGAGCAATGCCCCGAATTGTCCCCGGAAGAACAGCAGGCCATCGCCGAGACCGTGGCCGTGTCGGCCATCCGCTTTGCCGTGCTACGCGTCAAGCCCGGAAAGAACGTTACTTTTGACATGGAGGCGGCCCTTTCCTTCACCGGCGACACCGGTCCCTACGTGCAGTACTGCTGTGCCCGAATCAACTCAATCCTGCGCAAGAACGCCGGAACGCTGCCCGCGGCCGCCGGCAATGCTTTCTCCTCGGGCCATGATTCGGAATGGGCGCTGCTCATGAAAATCGCCTCGTTCCCGGCGGTCATCACCGAATCGGTCCAGCAGCGCACCTGCGCGCCCGTGGCCAATTTCGCCCTGGACCTGGCCCACCTGTTCACCGCGTTCTACCATGACTGCCCGGTGCTGAAGGCAGAAAACGCGGACCAGACCGAATCGCGCCTGCTCATCTGCCGCGCCGCGCTTCAAACCCTGAAAAACGCACTGGACCTGCTCGGCATCAGCGCGCCGGAACGCATGTAAAATACTCGCCGTTATGGCGAACCCCCTTGTTCCGCCCAAAAACTTCGGTAAATACCCGTCCGTCATTCGAATCGACTGTACTACGGTCCAACTACTGAAAATCTCGTGAAATCGCCTGTCGCCAAGCGTGCCGGCGAAGTAGTGTTCCGTTTTCGGAGACGGCCCGGGTCACCTTCGTGTCAAAGACGGTCGCGTTCGATTCAATAACGACTTCAACTTCCACCCTGAGCGAGCGTCCGCTGTCAAAACTGATCGTTTCCCATCCATTGCCGCGCAAAGTGGCCTGTTCGGGATGGAGATTGTCCACGGATTGTCGAACGGTGTTTTTATAGGCGAACATCTTGTCGCCAACGCGCATCGAGGATGCTTCGTGCGACTCGACTTCGGTAATTCCGTTTGGATCGTCGGCGACAATCTCGAAGGGGGTCAGGGGATCGCTGGCAGGATACTCGACGTCACTCGGCTCTTCATCTGTCTGTACCGGGTTGGGGAGTATCGCCGGAATCCCCTGTGAGACCGTTGGAATTTCGACATAGCTTCCTTCGGAGCCCACCTTGAGCGAAGTCGTCATGGCATGGGGTGTCGGCCAAATCATGGGGAATTGCGCATTCGAAACAACAAGCCGTATCCGATGTCCGGCCTCGAACGTATAGGTTGTAAAACGGAGCGGTACGCGCAGCGTAAACGTCTCGTCCGGTACGATGGGTGTCGGATTTGTGCGGGAAAAGCGTTGCGTGCCGTTCTTGAGCCCTCCGGTTACCAATGACACGCCGGCATCACCGGGATGAACATCCTCGAGACGCACAATCCAGTCCGCCATCGGCGCGCTCGATGCCACGTCCAGCACCGCCTCCGCGATGCCCATGACGCGCACGGGCTCGGATAAAACCCCGGAATCATAAACGAGGGCATGTTCGTCCGCAGGCCGCATGTCACCAGTCGTTTCTCCCCACCAGTTGCCCACCGCAACGCCCGCGCTGGGAACGTATGCGAGTTTGTGGACATCGCTCTTCCCCGGTTCCCTCGCCAGCGAAAAATCCCCCTCGGGACGCAACCGCAGGATTCGCGTCCGCTGGATGGGCCAATCCTCGATCCAGAATCCGCCCGGCGTTTCCGTAAGGTTGATATCGGGCGGCACGGAACCGCGCATGAACACGCTCAGGCATTTCCCACCGAACGCGGGACCGGGTTCGTCCGCAAGCCAGTTCTTCCACCACCGTACGGCCGTGTCGCGCCATTCGTAATTGGGCGACGGTGAGCCGCTGTGCGGCCAGGAGTGATTCCACGGCCCAATCTCCGCATGAACAGGAACGCCCAGATTATCGAGCATATGCGGCACTGTGTCGCGGTAACCGTCCAACAACGCGCCGATGGCGTACACGGGAACATTAATGGCGCCCCAGTCCGATTGGAGTGAGCGCCCGTCCTGCCAGAATGCGCCGTCCCGTTGGTGCCGGAGACAGTTGAACACCCAAGGTTCCGGCTCGAAGCGATCCTTGAAATAGCCTTCATCCACGGCATAGTCAGGCGACCGCGGCACGATGTTCTCAACTTCAATCTCAAACATGAAGATGTCAAGATGAAGCCCGCCATCTATGCCATGAACGTCGCTTCCATAAAGATCGTCTGATGAGTGGGCGGCCAGGATGGCCTTCAACTGGGCCGGACGCCGCATGGCCGTCATGATTGAGTTGAATCCGCCCCAGGAGACCCCCTGCATTCCGATATGGCCGTTCGACCAGGGAAGTCCGGCCAGGACTCCGACAAGTTCCTCCGCATCGTCCAACTCCTGCGAGGAGTATTCCCGATCTGGCAGGCGCCCCTCCGAACTTCCCGTACCGCGGACATCCACCCGCGCTATGGCAATGCCCCGAGCGGGGAAATAACGTTCAAGCGCGTAGTCGCGCGAATAGAAATCGTCATCCTTTCGGTAGGGAAGCATTTCCAAAACGATGGGGAAACGCTCGCTTTCCGACTGCGCCGCGGGCTTGAAGTATGTGACCGCCAACCGAACGCCGTCGGACATCGTCAGATAGTCCTTTTCGATAGTGACCCCGTGAGAGGCCGCAATCGTCGGCGCAAGTGTCTGCGAACATGCGCATGGCGAGTGCCGGTCACAACCGGAAACGAACATGACTGACACTGCTGCGACAAGCCAAACTAATACCGATGTGCGCATACATGCTCCTCCTCGTCCCGCGGCACCGCGGGGATTGAACAAGCCCCGATTTTCATGGGCGACTGCGTATGGGTTCGCAGGCGCGTTGTGCCGCCGGCGCAAATACAGTCCTTCGGGTTCCCCGTGATGGACTGCGGGCTGCTGCAAAAAACGCGGCTTGCCCGGGCGTTGGAAAACGCCTTCTTGGCACGTTCGCAGACAATCTCGACAAAGGGCCTGCCCATGGACCGGCCGGTCTCAATTGCATATGCGGTGCCATCCGGCCAGGGGAATGAACAGTCTCAGAAATGTCCCTCACTCAGGTTGCCAACAGGCGGCTGACCCGGAGCAGGTCGGGCGAAAACAGGGATTTTGTCTCCCATGCGGCGCTCAGCGGGTGCAGCACCAGTCCCTGGTTTTCGATGCCAACCATCATGCCCGTCTCGCCTTCCAGTAATGCCTCGACGGCGCGCACGCCCATACGGCTCGCCAGAATACGGTCAAACGCCGTGGGGCTGCCGCCGCGCTGCATGTGTCCCACGACAGAAACACGGCTGTCCTTGAAGTCCGTAATCTCGGCGACTTTCTTGGCCACAGTGAAGGCGTTGCCCTGCTCGTCGCCTTCGGCGATAATCACAATCATCGACGTCTTCCCGCGCGACTTGGCCAGTTCAAGCCGTTTGGCGATGGTGGGAATGTCGCACTCCTCCTCCGGAACAAGAACCTCCTCCGCGCCTCCCGCAATGCTGGTCATTATCGCAATGAACCCGCTGTGGCGGCCCATTACCTCGATAAAGAACAGCCGGTCGTGCGAGTCGGCCGTGTCGCGAATACGGTCAACCGCCTCCACGGCAATATTCAGCGCCGTGTCAAAACCGATCGTGTACTGGGTTCCGCCGATGTCGTTGTCAATCGTGCCGGGCAGGCCGATGCAGCATATGCCGTGTTCCGCATGCAGTTTCTCCGCGCCATGGTAGGACCCGTCGCCGCCGATCACCACCAGTCCCTCGATGCCGTGTGCCGCGAGCTGTTCCGCCGCGCACTTGCGCCCTTCGGGTTCCATAAACGCCATGCAGCGCGCCGTGTGCAGGATGGTGCCGCCCCGGTTGATGATGCCGCTGACAGACCGTGCGTCCATCGGCTGTATTTCACCGTCGATCATGCCCTGATAGCCGTGGCGTATGCCGAACACTTCCAGCCCCCGCGCAACACCGGCGCGCACCACGGCGCGAACAGCCGCATTCATGCCGGGAGCGTCTCCGCCGCTCGTCATTACTCCGATACGCTTCATCGTTTCCAACTCCTCGCAATACGGTTTTCCGCCTTAACGGCGTTTCTGCTTTGAATTTTTCACGGCCTGCTTCTCCGGTGCCTTGGGCTGGCCTTCCTTGACGGGAACGAGCACCTTGTCGCCGACACTGAGGCGCACATTTTTCTTCATTTTGTTGAGGGCAAGCAACTCGTCGAGGTCCACGTGGTACTTGTCCGCGATAACCGACGGGTTGTCTCCGGACGCCACAATGTGGACAATTTCTTTCACTTCGCCCTTCTTGGCGGGCTGGTCTTTTTCCGCCGCCTTCTTGTCGGGAGCCTTTTCTGGTTCCGACGCTGTTTTCTTTTCTTCCGCCTTGGCAGGTTCTTTCTTGTCGGCCTTTTCATCCTTGGCCGGTTTCTTGGGGTCGGGCTTGGGCGGTTCCGCGGCCGGCGCGGGGGGGACGGGGACCGGAACTGCACCCGCACGCGCCGCAAAGGGAAGGCACTCCGCACGCCACTGGGCCAGTGTTGCCACCGCCGCGGCCTCCACGCGCCGCCCGCCCCGTTCGAGCGCCTCGGCCTCATCCACCTTCAGACGCACCTCGCGCAACAGCCATTCCCCGCGCAAACGTTCGTCGGCATGCGCCGGAGACCCGGTCAGATAGAGCGACTGCAGTTCTTCGCAGCGCGCAACCGTGTCAGACATCGGACCGACAAAGAGCTCGCCCCGGTCATCCTCAACCAGACACAAAGCGCGGACCAGGGCGGCGATGTCCGCCATGGCCGGAACAGCCGTTTGTTGGGACAGTTGGCCGGCATGCCATTGCTCCTCTATCTTGGGCAGATACCGCACCAGTTCCAGAAATCTGCCGCGGGCCGACGGACCGCCCACATCGCCCTGTATGGCCTTAACCAGGTCTTTGAGCGCCGGAGGCAACGCGGATGCCAGTTCCGCATCGCCAAGAAAACTTCCCGCCAATTCCACCGCGCGCCTGTGCGCGGCCTTGCCCGGGACAATTCCGCCGGTTCCCGTCAGGTACACCGGCGAATGCCCCACCTTCAGCGCAAGTTTCGAATCCTGAATACCCGGCTCTTCGATGGCGTTGCCCAACGCATCCGTGATTTCCGGGTCCACCACGCCGTCCAGGGCGATGGTGACATCCGTTTCTGATGCGGCCCAAAGCGCCGCCAGCCACCGGCCCTCCCGCCGGAACAGCGGGGCGGTGACGCCGTCGGCAAGGGGAAGCATACCGGTAAACTCTCCCCCGTCCCGCCGGATGGCCATCCCGTTCAGATAGCCGGCCATGTCAAAAAGTTCGCCGCCCCCGTACACGGCGGAGGCACCCATGCCAACGCACGACGCCCCGGCGGCAAACAGTTCCAGGCTTCGCTTGATGAACCCCTGGGCACCCTTGATTCCCTCGGGCGCGGCTCCCTGCGCCAGCACGTTCACCTTCCAGCCTTCATGACCCTGCCTGGCGGCCAGCATTCTTGCCCCGGTCACCTCCGACGGGGTCGGCAGGTCTTTCCCGGAAAGGACACACTGCCAGACGGGCGCGCCGGGGCATTCGGCAAAGTACCTCTCCAGAGCCGCCTTGTCCGCCACCACCACGGCCACCGGCGCATTGCCCGCCGATTTAAGGACCGTCTCCACAAACCCCGCAAAGGCCGTCCGATCACCGCCGTATTCCACCTCCCACCGCACCGGAACAGGGCCTTTCCCGTTCATGCCCGCAAGCAGCGCGCCGACGCCCGCATAGGATTTTGCCCCCACCTGCGCCACCACCGCCAACCCCAGGTCGGCCGCCTGCCTGGCGCGGGCGGCAAAGTCCTCGCGGCCCGCGTCAAGACGCAGCGCGGTCAGTCCGACACTCTTGAGTGCCAGCAGAAACTTGGTGTCGTATTCGTCCCCCACCGCGGCATAAAACGGGAGCGGATGGTGCGCCGCGGCACGATCCACACGACAGAAACGCGCGGCCTGTTTCTGAACTGTGTCGCGGATTTCAATGGTCGCTTCCACTGTGTACAACCCGCGCCCGCAGGGAGCGTCCTTGACGGCACACCAGCGGGGTGCCTTGGCCGGAAGCTGAAGGTCACCCAGAGATATCTCCGTGGCGGCGTCCGGCCGGTCTGCCGACTGAATGCGCAACCGGACCCGTGCCGATGTTTCCTCCGGGGAAAGCAGCTCCACAATAAGCGGATCGTCCACATACACATAGGCCAGGGGTTGATCCGGCGCGAGCGTCATCTGGACGTCCGCCGTAAGCATGAGAAAGCCAAGCGCGGCAAGTACACTCATGGTCACACCAGATAGGGGTTGCCGGCGCGTTCCGCGCCGACTGTTGTCGCCGGACCATGACCACAATAAACGACAGTCTCGTCCGGCAGAGTGAGCAGTTGCGTCTTGATGGAATCGATTAGCTGACCATAATTTCCACCGAACATATCCGTCCGGCCGATACCGCCCTCGAAAAGCACATCCCCGGAAAATACCGTCCCCGGCCCCGCCAGGGCAATATGTCCGGGCGAATGCCCCGGCACAAAACGAACCTCAAAACGGGCCCCGCCAACCTGAATCATTTGACCGGGTTCCAGAAAAATGTCCGGAGCCGGGGAAGAAGGAAACGGCACGCCAAACATGCGGCCCTGCTGTTCAATTGCCTCCAGAAGCGGCAAATCCGCCCTGTGAATGGCCAAAGGAGCCCCGGTTGCGGCCACCACGGCCGCATTGCCCCCGCAATGGTCGCAATGCCCGTGCGTGTTCACCACCATGGCCACTTTGAACTGCGAGAGACAGGCCAGAAAGTCCGGACTCACGTCGCCCGGGTCAATGACCAAAGCCTCATCGCCCTCGGACACCACAAAACAGTTTGTCATGAACGGCGTAAATCGAAAGGTCCTTATTTTCACAGGTGCTTCTCCTACGCGCCCATGCTAGCGCATCGCCCGCCCCGATGCAACCCGATGGCCGACAGCCCCGCCCGGCAGCATTGCGGTAAAGCCCCCGCCCAATCATGTTTGCATGATGTGCAGCCACGACTGGATTTCAACCGCAGACATTCCGATCCCGCCCTGCGTTTAGCCCCGTCACTCGCCCTGATCCACCAATACGATTCACTCAAAAATCAGGGACGCCCGTCGGGTGGCCCGGTCGCAGACTGGTTTTGGAAGGCTGAAATGGAACACCGGGCGAAATCCGTCAAGGACTCCGCCCGGTGCGCGCTGCTTATATTGTATTCGGCTTACAGCGAATCGAAATTACGCTGGAAGCTTGTCCCGTCCTTTGCGGCCAGTTCGCGCTGCGCCAACTGCTGCACCTTGACCTGGTAGTCGGCCACACGGCAGGAAACAACCGTGGACTCGACCGCCTTCTGAGCTTCAATCGGAAGTCCCTCGCGGAATCCCCAGCGCGGCGTGTCGCTCGTGCCCAGATTCTCGTAGACGCCGATGTTCTTTCCGTCAAGCGTGCGGTAGTAAACGCCCCAATTGCCGCGCATCAGGCATTCCGCCCATTTGGCAGTCTTGATGCCCAATCCGTCCGTTACGGTGACCTTGGCGAAGAAGTACTCGTTTGACCGCGCGATTTCGAGCTCGCGCAGGTACATGGTGGAGTACTCTTCCTGAAGCTCCGGCGAAACCCAGTTGCTCTGGGCGGCCTTTTCGCGAAGCGCCTGCGCCGCGGCAAGCCGTCCGGCATGGTCGTATTTCACGGGCGTCAGGGGAAGCGATTCTTTGACCTGGATCAGCAGACGGTCCACATTGTGCTCCAGGGCTTCCTTGGTGGCCACGCGGCGCTTGTTGGCGTCTTCAAGCTCGCCCACAAGCCCCGTCAGGCGGTCCACTTCGGAAACCAGGCCGCGCTGGCGCGCCTGGATGATCGACGTCTCGTTGCGCAGGTCTTCGTACACCGACTGGGCGTTGGCGTACTCTTCGTTCTTCTCGTTAATCTGCTGCTCGACGGCCGACAATTTGCCCTGGCCATCCTGCAACGTCGCGGTGGTCGATTCCAGCTGGCTCTTCGCCTGGTTCAACTGATCCGTCGCGACCGTGATTTGGCTCTGAAGCTCGGCCAGTCTTTCCGGACTGATCTCCACCTTGCCCTCGGGACCCGAAGCCGGCAGTTTCTGCAGGTCGTTCAGCTTCTTGGTGAGCGCGGCGTTGTCATCCTGCAACTGGGCTATTTTCGGCGCGTTCAAATCTTTGTACAACGGCAGCGGGAAACTCTGGTTGATATACTGGGACCCGTAGATGCCCGCAAACAGCACGATGACTATCAAAACCATCGCGACCAGCGTGTTCACGCCGCCCTTTTTCGCGCCCGTCGCCTTGATGCTCCTCTGGCTGGCGGAAGGGCCACCCGGTCCCACTGAGGAACCGCTGGGACCGCCCAAAGGCGGCATCCCGAACCCGCCATCGCTGCCGCCGAACCCGGTGTCGGGGCCGAAGTCGGGAACCGGAGTGCCCGATGCGCCGCCGGTCGGCGCGGTAAAGCCGCCGATCACGCCGCCGCCGCCGCCGCCAAAGTCCTGTTCGCCAAACACCGGCGTCTCCATCGCCTGCGTGGGCGCAGGCGTCGGCGTGGCCGGAGTAAAGGTGAAACTCGAATCGGACGGGCCGAATGCGCTGTCAAATATCGGAGTGTCCAGACTCGTGTCAGGACCGGGACCGATATCAGGGGTTTCCGGCGAAAAGTCACTGTCCGCCGCCAAATCCTGAAATCCGGTGCCGCGCCCGCCGAATGACGGAATACCCGAAGCACTGCCCTCAAATCCCGGCGGTGCCGGACGGATGTTTCCGCCAGAGGGATTGGGCGTCTCGATCGGGATTTCGCCCAGGGGCGGGAGGCCACTCATCCCCGAATCGCGCGTTTCGAAATTGCCCAGAGGCGGCAATTCAGCATCGGGGTCAAGCCCGCTGCCTGAATCGAAGTCGCTTAGCGGCGGGAGGTTGCCCAGTCCCGAATCGTCCGCCCCCTTTTTCTTGTCATCACCAAAAAGGTTCTCGTCGGCCATCAGACCTACCTCCGTTGCACGGTTTTCCGCCTTGTGCCATTACGGCTGTGGTTTTGATTTTAGCACGGTCGATACAAAGTGTCAAGAAATCTCTTTGTCCAAAAATATCGGGCAAAAACCATAAACCCGCGTTGCTGCCAGTTGTTATAACCCGCCCAAACCGACGTTATCGACAGCCTGCTGCGGCACTTTCGCTTCTAATTATGCGAGAATAGATAAATCTATCGGTCCACCGGTCACGAAAACACAACGCCGATTGTCAACAGTATATTGGCATAAATGCGCTGCTCTCCGGTAATAATCTGTAGACAGGTGTCCGGACCGGAGGCTTCTTCGTAAAATGTGAAGCGATCATGCGTGTTTAACGGGACGTTGGGAAGAAGAACACGGAACTCGTCAAAGATGGCCGGCTCGGGCCCTTCTGCAGGCTCCATGACGGCAGCGTCTTCCACGGGAACGGCTGTAAGCAACACCCGCAGCACATCGGTAACCGTGGGCATGCCCGGCGCAAGATTAAGATACACCAAACGGGCGTTGTCGCCAATCATGGTGCTTGCGGGATAGTTGCCGTCGGCAATAAGAATCTTGGAACCATGACCGGCCGCCGCCAGCGCCTCAAGTATGTCGGGATGAATCAACCGCTGTCTGAGCATGAACCAAACTCCCTTGCCCGGCGAGAGAACCCAACCGCCCAATCGCCCGCGTTTCCCGCCCCCTGCATCACACGTGTTCCGGTTTATTCTTCAAACAAGACTCAGAATCCCTCACTCAGCGGAATGCCCGCCAGGAGTTGTTTGATTTCGGGACCGGCGGCGTCAGGCGCCTTCTGAATGATCTGCGCAAACACCTGCGTTGCTTTGGGCCAATCGCCCATGGCCAGAAGACACCTTCCGAAGCCTATGGCCGCCTCGAGCGCCATGCCCGGCTCGGCGGTGCTTTTTGCACTGAAAAGTCTTTGGTATTGCAGAACGGCTTCGGAAGGATCGCCCATTTTCTCCAGCACGCGCCCCAGGGCCAGCCTCAGTTCACCCTCGGCAATCATTGCGGGTTTGGTTGCCGTCAAAGCCCCTTCCTGTCCCTGCAGGCGAAGAATGGTTTCATAGTGCCGGCGGGCACCCGCGTAATTCTTCAGGAGATCGTCGTAGGTCACGGCCAGATTGTAATGCACCCGCGCAGTGTTGGGGTTCATCTTCAGGGTGGACACATACAGGCGCTCGTTGTCATGCCAGTCGCGGTTGCGCGCCACGGTCAACGTCACCAGCACCGCGCATGCGGCACCGGCAAGGACCAACGGAGCCCAGCGAAAACCGGGCCGGTTGAACAAAAGCACAACACCCTCGGCCACTGCCCACCAAAAACCGGCCATGGGAACATACATCCAGTGTTCCGCCATGGGCGCGTTGAGCGGAAACAGCCCCGATATGGGCGCCCACGCGGCCAGGAACCACACCAGCCCGGCCGTGATTCGGTATTTGCGATCCGAAAACGCCGCCAATGCCGCCAGTATAACCGCGGCCAGCAGCACCCATCCCACGGCTCCGATCCAGCTTGGAACGCCATCCAAGGTCCGCTCCATATGCAAACCGGCGGGCCAGAACAACAGTTTCAGATAAAGCGCGAAAGACTGCCCGGTTTCCTGCATCCGCTGCCCCAGCGGGGCAGCGTCCGCCGACGCGCCCACAGCCCCGAAACGGAGCACGGTGGTACGCAAAACGATGTATGCCACCAGCAAAACCAGCGCACCGGCAAGGGGAATCATACGCGGGAGCAACCCGGGCCGGACCTGTCCGTCCGTATCCCGTCTTTGCTGCAGCCACGCCGCCACAACCACTATCCCCAGAATCGCGGGATAAATCAGACTGGATTCCTTGCTCAGCAGTGCGGCGGCAAAACAGGCCAGACTGCCCGCCAGGGCTGTCCAGCGCCGCCCCCCGTTCGCCGGTGTGAGCGCCAGAATCATTCCCCCGAACATAAAGGCCGCCGACATCATATCCGCACGACCGCTTATGTAAGCCACCGCCTCGGTGTGCAGCGGATGGGACACAAAGATCAACCCCGCCATCGCGGCAGCGGCGATGGGCGCTCCAACGCGAAGCAACAGCAGATAGAGCAGCAGGGCCGCTGCGGCATGCCACACCAAGTTGGAAAAATGAAACACCAGCGTCGGCAGGCCCAGCGGGGGTTTTCCTGCCGCCTTGATGTCGGCCGGTGTGGGACCACCCGTCACCGCATAATCCAGCATGAACGAAGCCGCAACCAGGGGCCGGTAGAAATTGCCCTGCCCGCGACCGAAGGCATGCTGATCCTCGCCAAAGAGCTGAAAAAACGCGCCGGGGTCCTGCACATGCTGGTGCAGCAACACCGAAGAGGCGTCGTCCCACACCCATTCACCGCCAAAGGTGTTGACGTACGCCGCAACCGCGGCCAGCACAATAACAGCGCCTGCCAGCCGCTTTCCATGAGAGGCGTTCATAGGATTACCCCATCCTGCACTCTGTCAACAGTTCCCGCTCTATTTGTCACGTGTGCGCGGGCCCGGCACTTTCCACAAGAAGTTGGCCAGTTTGTATTCGATTTCCACTTCCTGCTGGTTGCCAATAATGCGCACCAGACGAAGCACTTCAACATTGTTGGGCTGGGAGCCAATCTTCTCGGGACGGTAGAATTCCTCGCCCTCGCGAACCTTGAACGTCTCCTTCACCCCGGTAACGGGCTCTTTCACTTCCATAAAGGCATAAAGCTCCGCGCCGGTCTGCACGAAACCCGTGACCTGCACTTCCGGACGGGCCAGCATTAATTCGGCGTCCCGTTCCAGCTTCGCGTAGCGGTCACTGCCCGGCTGTATGAGTTTGTACACCTCGCACAGCACCTTCACCTTGCGCCAGCGCCCCGCTTCGCGGGCCTTTTTCATGGCGTCCTCAACCTCGCGCTGGATAATCGCAAGACCGGCCCGACCATTCTCCGAGGCCGACATCTGCGTCTTTGCCCCGTTAAACGAGGAAACCAACGATGCCGGATCGCCCGACAAAGGTGTGTCTGTAAGCAGCGCCCCCAAGGCGGTGCGCGCCTTTGCGGCCTCCTCTTCCGGAGTCGGCGGGGGGGGCGGCGGCGGTGCGGGCGGC
>CAZOMH010000039.1:0-15038 GCA_964580415.1 uncultured Nitrospirales bacterium | reverse complement strand
CTTGATTGCCTGCTTGGGCGGCGGCCATGAGGCGCGGAACTCGTCGTTGTACAGACCCATGCGCCATTCGGGAATGGCCTTGAAGTCCTTCTGCTTGAACGCGGGCGAGTCCTCCTTCATCGTGTAGTCGTCGGCGGCCGCATTCATGAAATGCGGGTCGGCCAGTTCACTGTCCTTGTCAAAACCCTTGTCCCTCCACTGCAGCCATTCGAGCGTGGCGGCATCGTCCTTCTTGTAGCTTTGGCAGAAAATCTTGGGAAGAGACGGATGGGAAATGACGTTGGACGAAAACACGGTGCTTTCCGGGTCGAAGGGGCTGAGGTCGTAGACAACCGCCCCGGCGGAGCCGGGCTTTGTGGTGGTCAGTCCGCGGTAGTCCTCATGCGTGTAGGCAACCACATTGCGCACGAACTGGTTGTTCGCGGGCCTGCGCGGGTCGTCGCCCATTGTGAGCAGTTCGGGCCAGCGCGCGCTGTAGGGCGGCTGCCTGTAGTTCATCGCGTCCAGCCGCTGCTGCATCACGTCCCAGCAGTAGGCATCCCAGCGCGCGTCGATGTGCAGCGCCGGCACGCAGTCGACAAACACATTGTTGTCCACGATATTGTCGCGTCCGCCGCCGATCATGACGCCGCACAACGGCACGCGGTAGAACAGGTTGCCCAGCACGGTGACGCCGCTGGAACAGTCGTCGAGATAAACACCCCACGCCTGGTGCGGGGAGGCATAGACGTACTTGCCTGCCTGCCCTTCGGCCGGGCCGACAAACCCAAAGCCGTAAACATCGTGAATTCGGTTGAACTGCACCTTCACACCGCGCTGGGTCCAGTCGCGGCCCATGTAGAACGCACCGTTGTCGCTGCCCTGCATGCAGACATGGTGAATCTCGTTGCTCTCTATCACGTGGTCGTTGCCCGTGAGCAGGATGCCGATGTGCGGCAAATCGTGGATGAGGTTGTTCGCCACGCGGTTGCCGACGCCGCTGATGTTGACGCCCGTCTCGTAGGTCTGCCAAATTTCGGCCACGCGCCAGATGTGGTTGTTGTCCGCCACGTGCCTGCCCGCCGTGAGCGTCTTCCGGTTGCCGCCGTCAAGCACAATGCCGCCGCGGCCCGTGCCGGTGATGTCGCATCCGGCCACCTTGCAGCCTTTTCCGCCGTGGATGACCACGCCGTAGCCGCCGGCATTGCGGACCACGCTCCGCGCGACCATGCAGCCTTCGCAGTCCTTCATGACGGCCACGTCACCGGTGACCGCCTCCATCGTGAAGCCCATCCATGCGATATTGGCCGCGCCTTCCATCCGCACGATGCCGTCGGCCACGGGCAGCACGGCTTCGGCGCCTTCCACCGCCGCGGGCGGCCAAAAATAGAGCGTGCCGGCGGCGGTGTCCAGATACCATTCGCCCGGCGCGTCCAACTCTTCCAGAATATTCTGGAAGAAATAGCGGCGGCCCGGTTCAATGGTGTAGGCAAGGTCGCCCGCCAGCGTCACCTTCTTGTCGGCGGCGTCGATGGCCGCCACCGGTGCAATCGTCTGCCACCAGTTGTAGTTCGGCCAAATAGATATCTCAACATCCTTCAGACTCTTCCACTGCCCCGGCCGGTCGCCCGCATAGTGGAAGCTCTTGCTCTTTTCCGCATCCACCGACGCCGCGACCAGCGCCCACCTGCCTCCGGGCATGTCCCCGGCGTCCTTGTTGGGCCATCGCGCCGGCGTCTGCCGTTCTCCGTTAAAAAAGAGCTGCCGCTCTTTTCCCGCAGGCACGTTCAGGGCCGACACATCGGCCTTGAGTATTTCACCGCTGTGCGGGGCAAACCCGGTGACCACGGTGCCGCCCGTCAGGCGCACCGTCTCGCCGGGCCATGCCTGCCATGTGATCACGCGGTCCGGCGCACCCGAATCTTCCCTGCCCAGCGCCAATGGCTCGCGCAGGGCGTATGCGCCCGCGCGGACATAGACCCCCCGCGCCGCGGGACCGGCCGCGCGCAGCAAATCGCGCGCCCTGGCCAGCGTGGCCACGGGCCCGTCGGTCTTGTCCGCGTTCGGCTCGGCCGTGCGGCCCGACCACGCATCATTGCCCTGGGTGGACACAAAAACATGCACGCCGTCCTCTGCGGCGGCGCACCACGCCGCAAGGATCACCAAAGCGGCAGTAAGAACTCGCTGCATTTCATGCTTCCTTCTGTTCAGGGGTCGAAGAAACCAGTTCGCGAAGTGTTTCCACATAGCGGGCGCCGGGACCCTTTTCCGCGCGCGAGACGCGCCCGGCAAACAGGCCGCAGCATTCGGCCACCCACATGCGGGCCGTGTCTTCGCCGACAGCCGCGCACACGGCCGCGAAGAAGCGCTCCGGGTCCTCGGGCACCACAGAAAACGCGCCGCCCGGCGCGGGCCAGGTCATGGACAGGAGCCGCTGCAGATAGCGGCCCGGCGAACTGCGCACTTCGCGCGCGCGGCAGAACACCAGGTTCACGCTCGGCATGCCGCCCTCGCTGCGCCATCCCAGAAAATCATCCGGCAGGAGCGCTGGCAGATTGAGTCCCATGCTCTTTTCAGCGTGGAATCCCCGCACGACGAGTTCGGTCAGACCATAACGGATGCGCTCCGTCTCCACCCTGCCCATGAGCCTGGGGCGCGGTGCGGCCGACAGTGCAAGCTGGTCCGGATTGGCCACAACCAGGGGTGCCGCCTCCCGCGCGGGCCAGCGGAAGAAATAGACGGGCAGCTCGCGGCCCATGTTGGAACGGCGGTACCGGTCGGGCAAATAGACAAACCCCGTGCTCAGCGGTTCCGACGCCAGTGCCGGGGCAACCTTGTGCAACTGGCACAGCCCCTCATAACCGGCGCGAAGAATGGCACCGAATTCCTGGTGGTTTCGCGCGACCATCCAGCCCATCGTCGCCCGGCCGCCGAGCCGGTTCGACGCCTCGACCGTGTAGAGGAACCGGTTCATATTCTCCCACACGAGGTCGAAGTGCAGCGCACCGACAGGGGCTTCCCCGATCAGCCGCTTCACGGCGGGTTGGATGAGCGGATCGCGCCCGGTAAGCAGCAGCTCCGTGGCCTTCTCCAGGGTTTCCTCGCGGAAGAAGCCCTTGTAGAGGGGAGACGCGGCGATCACAAAATCCCTGCTCTCTTTCCACTTGGTGTTGATCACATTGGACGGCCGGGCAGTACCCAGGGGATGCCTGCCCGAAGGGCGACGGGTGGCCGGCGCGCGTTTTTCCACCGGTTTGACTGCCGGGGGCGCGCTGACAGGGCGGGTTACTTCGGGCTTGGATACAGAAGGACCGGCACCGCGGGACCGGGGCTCCCCGGGACGCACGGAACCGGAAGGACGGGCGGGACGCATCCCGGCCGGCTTGGGATCAACGGCATCCCGGTTCCTCTTGTCCGGACGTGCAGGCCCGGCGACCGAAGGACCGCCGGGACGGGGACGCCGCGGAGCGCCGTCCTCCCTGGCATCCGCCGGTGCCAAAGGCGCGCCGCTCCGGGGCCGTTTGCCGGCAGCCCGGCCGGGGCCGGGGTTGCCGGAGGGTCTTGCGCGTTTCTGCAACGGCTTGGGCGCGCCGGACGACGCCGACGGTCTGGAGGAAGAACGGTCAGGTCCGGGTTTGCCGGAACGTTTATTGATGGGCATGGGGAGCTCCTCGCGGGGCGGAACCCCGCGTGTTGTTCCCCACAGTGTACCAGTCTGTCACCCGGCGGGGAAAGGCGGCAGCCAATTCGGCAAAGCGGTTCAACGCGGGCAAGGCCGCCTTCCGCAGGCGACTGGCCCAGAAACCCGCGGACCAAAACCCCGCGGCGGAAGCGCAGCAGGGTTTCGCGGCCAAGTGCTACCTGGCCCCTTCGATCCCCACGCCGGGAGGCGGCCCGTGCCGTTCATCCCCGCCGTTCGAGGCAAACAGAAGCGCAATGCTGGCCATCACGCCCACTGCCAGGGCAATGAGGGCGGATCGCGTCTTGAAATACGCGAGGAACTGCTTCCAGTTGAGCAGCACATGCACGAGGCCGACCACCACCATCAAAACTCCCATCCACTCGTGCATCCCCTTCATCCCGGGCAGCCGCAGGTGAAAAAGCATCAGGACTCCGGAAAAGCCCACCACTGTGAACGACAATGCCATCAACGGGCTTACCCAAGTCTTCTTGAACATGGCTTCACATTCCTTTCCGTTTTCAATGACAGCCGACGGCGTCTATCACGCAGGAATTCCCGCAACCGCGAGTCCGTTACGCCCCGGCACCAACACAAAGAGTATCCCATACGGAAATTACGCCATCCTGAAAATTCGATTAAGATTCCGTAATAATCCCGCCCGTACGACCGAAGGTTCCATGCTGGAAATCGCTTCCGTCATCCTGCCCAGTGCGGCAAATACCACATGGAAGACTGCGGGCAACGGCGGCATGCGCGTTCCGCCCGGTCAGCCGGTTTCCACATTCTGCGCGGCCGGCCAGCGTTCATGCAGCACCCCGCGCTTGCCTGAATGCTTGACCCGGTACATCAGCGCGTCCGCGACGCGCAGCGCCTCATCCACGGTTTCGGGAAGGGTTTGAAACGTGGCCACGCCAATGCTGAAGGAAACGGGCCAGCTCCGGCGGGCAACCTCGGCTTCCAGCGACCCGCGCAGTTTTGCGACAAACAGTCCCGCCTCCGCATGGTCTGTCTGGGGAAGCATTACGCAGAATTCATCGCCGCCCAGGCGGGCCGCCAAATCGTACTGGCGCGTCCCCCGGACCAGCGCATCGGCAACGACACACAGCAATTTGTCGCCCTCGCTGTGGCCGTGCGTGTCATTCACCTGTTTGAAATTGTCCAGATCAATATAGACAAGGGTCACCGGCTGGGCCTTGCGCCGCAGGAGGGCAAAGAAACGCTCCGCCTCCTCGAGAAAAGCGCGGCCGTTGGTCAACCCCGTCAGGGAGTCCCGCCGCGCCAGTCTGCGTTCTCTTTCAAGGTGCATATGGAGCTGCGAGGCAAAATGGCTGTTGGTGAGGAAGAAGCCCAGACGGACGCAGGCATTCCACGCGGGGATGGCCGCGTGCTGGTATTCGTGCCCCGAGTGCAAATCGACCCAGTACCATGTGATCCCCGAAAACAGGGACACGGCAACGCCGGGCCACCACCCCGCATACCATGCGGCGGCCAGCACCGGAAGGAGGTAAAAGATTGAAACGGAGATTTCGTATCCCGTCCAATCGTCCACAAAACCCACCATGGCAACGCCCAGGAGGGAAAGAACCGTTATCTCAATCCTCGTTTTTACCACACCCAAAACCACCACACCGCACCCCGCCGCGATCCGGAACGATTGTACCACATGAAAGCCGGAACACCCGGACTGTCTTCGATACTGCATCGTTCACGGGATGACGCGGTCCCGTTTTCTATTTATGCGTTGCGCCGGATTTTGCCGCGTCGAGAACCGCGTTGAGTTCCGCCGAGGCATCCGGAACAACCTCCAGAACCTTCTTCATCACCGCGGCGGCCTTTTCCGGCTCTTTCCAGTCGCTGAAGAGGCGAAGCTGTGCCGTGGCAACCTGGAGCAGGTAGAACCGGGCATTGGGGTTCGCCGGATCGATGCGCAGCGAATTGATGAAACCGTCCAGCGCCTCCGATCCCATCACCATGCCGCCGTAATAGCCCCGCGTCGCGGCGATGTCGCTGACCCGTGATTCGTGGCGGCGCACGACGGCCGCCTTCGCGTCCGCGTCCAGCGAGTCCGGGTCCATGATCGCCATGGGCGAAGTGAGGCGCGGCGTGAGCAGGTCAAGACTTTCGGGCACTTTCCGGGCGTAGACCTGTTTGGGGGCGTCGTACTCGGCCCAGGGCAGGTCGTCGCTCATTTCCACACCGCCCTCCGCAAAGGCCTTCAGGGCAGGCTTGTCCATGACGAAGCAGCCGATCAACTCTGTCGCATCGGGCAGCCCCACCGCGGCCAGCGCCTGCGCCAGTTCCGGCACGGCCAGACGTGCGCGTGCTGCCGTGTAGTCCAGCTTCAGCGGCTTGTCCGAACCGATCAGGAACAGGTCGGCGTTGACGAAAAAGGCGCAATACTCGGAAAACACGTCCGTAAAGGTCCGCACGAGTGACTGCACTATTTCGGGGCTCGATCCATGCATGGGCACCCATTGGGAAACCATGCCGCCGGGGTTGAGCCGGGATCGGCAAAGCTCGTAGTACTCGCGCGTGTAGAAGGATGAAACCCCGGCCACGGCCATGGGCATGGGCTCGAAAGTGATGAAATCATAGCGGTGTTTCGTGCGCAGCAAATGGTTGCGCCCGTCGTCAACGATGAAGTTTACGTTCTTGCGTTCCCTCACGCCGAGATTGTCATGGTCGAAATACGGCGCGGCGGCGAGCACGTCGGACGATATCTCGACCGCATCAATGCGGTCGAAGTTCGACAGCGCCAGCGTGCCGCAGGTGATGCCCGAACCGAAGCACATGAACAGCACCTCGCGGGGATTGCGGTCGAACAGCAGCGGCAGCGCCCCCTGGAACCGGTTCATTTTCACGCCGCGCTCGATGGAGGTGGTGGCCTGCACGCGGTTTATCCAAAGCACCCGGTTTGTTCCCGCGGTCTCGCCTGAAGGCTGCGACACGGCCACGGTGCCCTCGGTGCCCTCGCGGCAGTACAGCACTTCATGGTCTTTCGGCATGTAGGACGCGTTGATTGTGCGGGAAAGGTCCTGCGGGAGATAAACCCGGACAACTCCCAATGCGCAACCCAGCGCAAGCAGCGCCACGGCCTTTGTCCGGGGCGAAGTGACCGGACAGCGCAGCAGCAGCGGCAGTCCGGCCAGCGCCGGCAGCAGGGCCAGCCATTCCATGCCGCGCTGCGCGCCCAGCATGGGCAGCAGCAGGAAACCGCCCGCCACAGCCCCGAGCATGCCGCCGAGCGTGTTGGCGGCGTAGAGCCCGCCCACGTCGCGGCCCACGCGCCCGGCAGTCTGCGCCACGGCGCGGACCAGCACGGGGAAGAGCGCGCCGGAAAGGAAGGTGGCCGGAAACATGGTGGCGAAGGCGAGCACAAACTTGAGCCGCACTTCGGCATCCCAGTCGTGGCCGGCATTTTCCTGCATGCTCAGGAACTGCGCCGGGAGATGGGAGAACCAGGACACGGTCAGCAGGTAGGCAACCGCCAGCGCGCCGAGCAGCATGCCCGCCGCGCCCGCGGCGTTTCGAATGCGCGTCACCGCGGTCGAACCGGCCAAACCGCCCAGCGCCAACCCGCAGAGCAGCGTCGTCAGCATGGTCGTGTAGGCGTAGGTGGTGCCCAAAAAGACCATCGCCAGCAGGCGTGTCCAGAACACCTCCAATGCGAGCGCCGCGAACCCCGTCACGGCGAAGGCGGCCATCAGCCAGCCGGGGTGGAATGCGGGACAGCCGCCCCCGGCTGTCGGTGTGCGGCCGGACTCCATGGGCCGACAGCCGGGAGCGGCTGTCCCGCATTCACCGGAAAACGTGTTCGATGTTTCATCTGGTTGCGGACCGGAAACAGGCAGCAGCCGCGACAGCAGTGCGGCACCCGCACCGATGGTGAGATTCAGCCCGGCGGCGATGAGGGTGGTCCGCGCGTAACCGAACCGCTGCAGCAGCACGAATCCCGCCAGGAAACAGCCGGTCATCGCGCCAAGTGTGTTGAGCGTGTACAGCGCGCCCACGCGCCGCCCGTTCAGCGCCGGATCATCCGCCACGAACCGGGCAAGCAACGGCAGGGTCGCGCCCATGAGCGTCACCGGCACGATCAAAAGCGCGAACGCGGCCGCGCCCCGCAGCAGCACTCCGGAGAACCAGGAGAATTCAAAGGCGCGCAGCGCCGCGACCACCACGCCCTCGGCGGGGCCCGTCAACCCCAGGAAGGCCGCCGCCCAAAACCCGACAAGCATCTCGAACAGCGCATACGCCAGCAACGGACGCCGCACGCGGTCGGCCAGCCGTCCGCCCCAGAGGCTGCCCGCACCCAGGCCGAGGAAGAAGATGGACAGCACCAGGCTGACCGCATAGGCGCGCGCGCCCAGGAGCAGCGCCAGCTCGCGCGTCCATGCCACCTGGTACACAAGCCCGCAGGCTCCGGAGGTGAAGAAGAAAGACAGAACGGCGCAAAACACCAATCCGCGGCGAAGGACGGCTGCACTGGGACGGCTTGTCATGATCAGAACCACTTCTGCGGCAACGGCTGGGGTTCGTATGCGTCAATATATTCCAGTGCGGCTTCCGGCGTGGCGCACACGGCGAACATGTCGAGACTCGCCTCTTTCAGGAAATTCTCGCAGACCAGCGTGCCGAAGAACGCGAACAGCCAGTCGTAGAAACCGCGCGTGTTAATGAAAGCGCAGGGCTTGGCATGATAACCAAGCTGCTTGAGCGTGAGCACCTCCATGATTTCCTCCAGCGTGCCGAAACTGCCGGGCAGCGCAATGAACGCATCGGCGCGGGAACCCATGATAACCTTGCGGTCGTGCATTGTTTCGGTGACGATCAACTCGTCCGCCTCGCGGTACTCCAACTCCATATCGACGAGCCGGTCCGGGATTACCCCCACCACGCGCCCGCCGTGCGCATGCACGGCCCGGGCGCACTCGCCCATGAGTCCTATTTTGCCCGCGCCGTACACCAGTGTGGCGCCGCGACGGCCAATCAGTTCGCCGGTGCGCCGCGCTGCCTCCTTGTATTCCTCGTCCACCGCGTCACTCGACGCGGCGTACACGCAGATATGCTTCACTATTCGGTCTCCTCCGCGCCATCCCGCCGGAGCAGGCACACGGTTTCCACGTGCGGCGTCTGCGGGAACAGGTCGAGCGCGACCACCCGCCCGGGACGCCATCCGCCCAACGCCAGCATCTTCAGGTCCCGCGCCAGCGTTGCCGGGTCGCAGGACACATATACAATCCGTTCCGCATCCGACTTCTCCAGCGCGGGCATCAGGGCCAGTGCGCCGGAACGGGGCGGGTCCAGAATCACCGTATCGAAGCCGCCCCGGGCCACCGCCTCGGCCATCGCGGCCTCGGCACCGCGGTGATAGCGGCCCAGTCCAACCGCATCGGCGGCCTGCACCGCCTCGGGCGCATGGTCATAGCCTTCCACCCGCGCACCCTGCCGGGCAATCCACAGGGAGAGATTGCCGTTGCCGCAGTAGAGGTCCAGCACGGATGCGGGATTGCCGGCCATCTCGGAGACAATCCGCAGCAGAAGACGGTTCAGTGTCAGGCTCGACTGGCAAAAAGCACCGTTCACAATGGGCACGCCGTCCACTTCGAAGACGGCCCGCGGCCTGCCGTCGCCCAACGCATTGGCCATGGGAAACGCCCCGCGCACCCGGTCCAGCCCGGACGGAACGGTCCACACCATGACTTCATCCGTGTCCGGGTGCGCCGTAAT
Source organism: uncultured Nitrospirales bacterium (assembly GCA_964580415.1). Classification (GTDB taxonomy): domain Bacteria; phylum Hydrogenedentota; class Hydrogenedentia; order Hydrogenedentales; family CAITNO01; genus CAITNO01. The sequence goes on along the minus strand of CAZOMH010000039.1, from coordinate 5,650 downwards.
CATGACCGATCCCTGCACGCGCAGATCGGCCAGCACGGCGTAGGAGCGGTTGACCGCGTCATTGCACAAGGGACAGCGTGTCATCGGCACGATGCGGTTGGACTGGGCGGCGTACAGGCCAAGGCGCGTGCCGTCGCCGTGAAACTCGGCGCGGGTACGGTAACCCAGGCGCTGTCCGGGGTCCTCGACCCACTCCACTTCCGCCTCAATCTTGCCGATGCGGCGCAGGCATTCGGTGACGGTCCGCCTTTTCCATTCGCCCTGCTCGGGATAGGCGAAACAGCCCCAAATATATGCCTCGGCCATTTCCGGATTGTCACCGATGAAATCGGTCCGGTGCGGCGATGGGGTCACCACTTCCAGCAAACGCGCCCATGTGGCCGTGGCCGAGCGCTTGTGTATGCGCGCCCGCACCCGGTCGCCCGGCAGCGCAAACGGCACAAAACACACCTGGCCCTCGTCCAGACGTCCCAGTCCGTCACCGCCGTGCGCGACGGCGTGAATCCACAAATGTATCGTCGGTCCCGTGGTGCTCATACCGTATCCGCCGCCCGTTCCTGTTCGCGCCTGCTTTGGTCACGCAGCAGGCGCAACAGGTCCGCCAGTTTGCCCGACACCAGTTGGGTTGGATTCCCCGAATAGGGAAGCAGAAACGACCGGGCCAGGCGCACCGTTTTGCCCGGCGCAAGCACAAGCGGCGCAGACAATGCGAGCGCGCAGCAGGCCGGGTCGGGGTCAAACAGTTCGTACCGCCCCCCCTGCTCCAACCCAAGCAGCAGGCCCAGACGCCCGTGCCCCTGCAATTCCGCCGCGGCAGCACGTTCCTCCGCCTCCCACACAATCGCGTCCGACCGGCGCGCCAGGCCATGGGTCAGCACGCCTGCGCCATCCCGGCGCAGCGCCAGCACATCCACCGCGGCGGCACTCAGGTTTAAAAGTTGCCCGCCCAAATTCGACAGTTCCACAGTCCGCACCAACCCGGGGTTTTCATGCAGTGCCGTCGTGTGCGACACCACGGTCCACCCGGCGCCGGGCCAGCGGGCCGTCAGGGTGGCGCCGAAAGCGTCGCAGGATTCGCTCCATTCCGGCGGTCCGGCCAGCTGCAGGCGCAAGGGTGCGCCGTTGATTTCCAGCCGCAGGTCCGCACCCGGCACCGCAATCCACTCGACATACCCGCCCGGCAGCTTCTGGCGCAGTTCCACCGTTTTGCACAGGAATTCCGACCAGTGGCGCTCAATCCAGTCGTTGCCGACGACCGTCGTTCCTTTGTCTATCCGCGTATAGGCCCGAGGCATGTTCAATAGGCTCCAAAATGCCGCAATCCCGGCGGCAGAAACCGGAGTTTACCCGTTTCCAGCGCCTTTTGTCTAAAACAGGCAACACCGGGAATGCGCGGCACCGTCCATGTGCGCCTTGAACACTTGAGCCCCGTGTCCTTCCCGGACCCTGTCCCATGCGTTCTTAATGTGTGAAGGGAGCCCCCCCATCCCCTATAATGGAACTTCGGGATGCCAACGGTGTTTTACCCTATGACCTTGTATGGAGCAGCGGATGCAGGAAGCTGACGACTGGATCCTCGCGGCCCGGGCGCGCAACGGCGACCAAGCGGCCTTCACGGCCCTCGTGCGCCGGTACGAGCGGCCGGTCATGCATTTTTGCGCGCGCATGCTCGGCAACACCGGCGACGCGGAGGATGTGGCGCAGGAGTGTTTCCTGGCACTGCACCGCAGTCTGGGACGCATCGAGCCCCGGGCGCGGTTCTCCACCCTGCTGTTCGGAATGGCGCGCAATTTGACGTTGAATCATCTGCGTGACGGACGCCGCCGGGGCAGGCACATGTCCCAGCCGATGGACGGGCTGGAACGGGAGCCGGCTTCCGGCGACCGGCCCGACCGCCGGGCCCAGGCGGCTGAAATCGGCGTGGTGCTCGCCAAAGCCATTGACGATTTGGTTCCGGAACACCGTGAGGTGCTGGTGCTCCGGGAACTCAACCAGTTGGATTATGAAGCAATTGCAGAAATCGTGGGATGCCCCATCGGAACCGTGCGAAGCCGGCTCGCCCGCGCGCGTGACGCACTGCGGGTCCGGCTTCTGGAACAGGACATGCTGCCATGAAAGACACGATTGGTGAAAGCGATTTGGAACTGCTGTCGGCCTGGCTCGACGGTGAATGCGCGGACCCGGCCGCGCTTCGGGCGCGGCTGAACGCGGAACCCGGACTGGCCCTGCGCCTGCGCCAATTGCAGGCGGTGCGCGCGCGGTTGGCAACCCTCCCCCAGACCGGACCGCCGGCAGATTTCGCCGCACGGGTCACCGGCCGCGCCTATGCGCGAAAAACGGCCCTGTCTGCCCGGAAATTCTGGCTGTATGCCGTGCCTGCGGCCGCGGCCGCAATGCTGCTTATTGTGGCGGGCGTCACCCACAAAGCGCCAAAACCCGCGCCGGCCGCGCCCGACGACAATGACTGGCGGATTGCGCTGAACGCCGTGGCGGAATCGCCCGATGCGGAGGAAATGGCCGAATGGGTGGATGAGGAGACGACCGCGGATGACGCCTCGCCCGGCGAACTGGTCGTGACACTTGCAGACCTCTCCAGCGAGGATTCGGGCGGCGCGGAATTTGCCGAAACCGGCGGCATTGACGCCGATGCCTCCGTTATTGACATGATGGAGAAGCTGAGCGACATGGAGGCGGCCGTGCTGGCCGCAAAACTGAAGTCCGGCGCCTGAGACTGGCCGAACGACCGCGAAACAGGAGGAAAAGAACATGAAACACGTGCCCCTTTGGGCGGCCGCATTGGCCGTGGCGCTGACGGGCGCATGGACCGCCGCACAGGCCCAGGAAAAGCCGCCCGCTCCGGTGACGCCGGGTGTCCAGGAAACGCCGCCGCAGAGTCCGTCCGACGGCAAGGCGCTCAAGCACCAGGGCGCGCACCCGGGCAAGGACGGCGGCCAGGCGAAGGCGCGGGAAATGCTGGAACAGGTTATGATCGCGCGGCTTTCCAGCGAACTCAAGCTCAACGACGAACAGAGTGTGATACTGATGCGCCGCTTTACCGAGGCGCGCGGGGAGAAGCAGGCGCTGGGCAAGGACCGTTCCGAGGCCATGCGCATGCTGCGCGACGTCGTGAGCCAGAACAAGGACGAGGCGGCACTGAACGAATGCCTCGCCCGTTTGCGGGATATCGACACGAAACTGGCCTCGCACCGGCAGCGCCTCCAGGAAACGATGGGCGCCGATCTTACCCCCTGGCAAAAGGGCAGGCTGGTGCTGTTCCTTGACCAGTTTGAAACCGATATCAAACAGATGCTCCGGGACGCGCATGAACGCCGCAACAACCGGCCCATGGGCATGCCTCCCGCGTCGGGAATGATGCCGCCCGGAACGCGGCCTGGCATGCCGCCCGACGGCATGCAGCCTGGCGGTATGCAGCCCGGTATGCAGCCCGGCATGCAGCCCGGTGGTATGCAGCCCGGTATGCAGCCCGGCATGCAGCCCGGTGGTATGCAGCCCGGCATGCGGCCCGGCGGCATGCAGCCCGGCCAAGGCATGCCTCCCCAGCCCGGTATGAATCCGCAAAAAGACGGTCGCGGCCCCATGCCACCCGGCGGCCCGAATGGTACGGCAGGCCCGCGGCCGCAAGACCCGCAACAGAGTCCACCAGAAGCGCCGCCGCAAGGTTCTGCGAAATAGTCCTGACCGGCATGCCCCCGAACCGCGGGTTCGGGGGCTTTTTTTGCACATCACCCTCCATAACCCGGCGGGACATATTGGAATCGCGGACGATACGGGCAGCGTCCCAATCCATTTCATCCGTCCGGCGCGTGTGACACCATGGCGGAGTGTGCTACGATCCCGAATCCCAAAAAGAAGGAGTCGGTTTCATGGATTTCGTCAATGCGGTCATCCTCGGCATTGTGGAAGGTTTCACCGAGTTTCTGCCCATCAGCAGCACGGGCCATCTCATTTTGGTGCAGGACTACCTGCCGCTGGGAAGTTCCCCGGATTTTGCGAAATCGTTCATGGTCATCATCCAACTCCCCGCGATCCTGGCTGTTGTACTGTATTTTTGGGGGAAACTCTGGCCGTTTGGAAAGGGCAAGGACCCGGCACCGACCATCCGGCTGTGGTTTCTGATCGTGGCCGCCTTCCTGCCGGCGGCGGTGCTGGGGTTTCTCCTGGACAAGGTGATTGAGAAATACCTGTTCACGCCGCCCGTTGTGGCGGGGGCGCTTGTCGTGGGCGGTGTCGTCCTTATTGCAATCGAGAAGATCGGCATCCGTCACCGTTTTGAGAAGGTCGATGACTTCAAGTTTCCCCCGGCGGTTGCCGTGGGCTTTTTTCAATGCCTGGCCATGATTCCCGGCACCTCGCGGTCGGCGGCCACCATCGTCGGCGGCATGGCCATGGGCGCGGCCCGTCCGGCCGCCGCCGAGTTCTCGTTCTTCCTCGCCATACCGACCATGCTGGGCGCCACAGCGCTCAAGGTGTTCAAGCACGGCCTGCATTTCTCCGGCCATGAATGGGCGCTGCTCGCGGCCGGTTCGGCAGTCTCTTTCCTGGTCGCCTATGCGGTCATCGCCGCGTTCATGCGCTACATCCAGACCCGCAGCTTTATCCCCTTCGGCTGGTACCGTATTGTGCTCGGGGTCATGGTGGCGCTCACGCTGCTCTTCTGACGGGCGCTGGCACGGGGGCATGAGATCGACCATCCCCGCGCAGCAAGTGTTGCAGTTTTGTTCAGCTGAACAGCCAGCCGAGCGTTCCCACGGCAATGGCGGCCAGGAACGCGGCCACTGCTTGGACAAGTTGGCCGAACAGTCCGTCCCGTCCGCCGGCACTGCCCCAGCAGCCGGGCGGCATGTCCTTCGGACCCAGCGAAACCACCAGGTCCACCGGGGTGCCGGCCGCCGCAGGCGTGCCCGCGGGCGGCACTTGGGCCATCACTTCGCCCTGACCGACGCTGTCGCTGTATTCATAGGAGATGCTGCCCACCTGCAGGCCCGACGCGGCAATCATGTGCGTTGCGGCGGGGGCATCCAGTTCATTGACCGCCGGCACAACCACTGTTTCTGTGACGGCCGGTTCGCCTTCTCCCTCCCCCGGAGTCTCCCCCTCGTGCCGGAACTCGCCCTCAGATTGTGCCTCCCCCTCGACCGGGGGTTCGCCCTCCAGTTGTGCTTCGCCTTCAGGCTGCGCTTCGCCTTCCAGTTGCGGTTCCCCTTCGCCTTCGGGGGGCGCGGGCACGAATTCATAGGCGCCCATGTCGTAGCCTTCCCCCTGCGGACGAGGCGTGCCGAGAACGTCCGCCGCCGGAAGGAGCGCCACGCCGGCATCTATGCACGGCGAACCGGCTTGGAGCCGGAAATTGCCCGACGCCGCATCCGCAAACAGAGGATCGGCGGCCATGTTGCCCGTCCCTGCGAAAGGCGCGGACAGGCATGAATAGGTGATGATCGAATCCGGGGAAACATCGGTGTTGCCGTTGTTCCACGCGATGCAGTTGACGGCCGTGCTGCGCCACATCCCGCCCCCCTCTTCATGGGCTGTGTTTTCTGCGAAGGTGCAGTTGACGGCCGTTGCGAATCCCATGCCGCCGCCGGAATTCGCCGTGTTGCGCCAGAAGACGCAGTTGGTCGCCACGCCGTTG